>UROX01000131.1 GCA_900549685.1 uncultured Alistipes sp. | reverse complement strand
GATATTTTCACGTCGGTGCAGGTGGACGAATATACCATGGAGGTGCGCGATACCAAACGCGGTGTCGAAGAATTGACTTCCGATATTCCGAATGTCAGCGAAGACGCGACCAAAGACCTCGACGAAAACGGTATCATCCGTATCGGAGCCAATGTACATCCCGGCGATATTCTGATCGGTAAGATCACGCCGAAAGGGGAGAGCGATCCTTCGCCCGAAGAAAAACTGCTGCGGGCGATCTTCGGCGACAAGGCCGGCGATGTGAAGGACGCTTCGCTTAAGGCACAGCCTTCGTTGCACGGCGTGGTGATCGACAAGAAGCTGTTCAGCCGCGCCAACAAGGACGGTAAAAAGAGCAAGGCCGCCGAGAAAGCCCAGCTCGACAAGATGGATGCTGCATTCGCCGAACAGGCCGAAGCGCTGCGCCTGAAGCTCGTCGACAAGCTGTGGGTATTGCTCAAGGACAGAACGACGGCCGGCATTCACGACTATTTCGGTGTGGAAGTGGTGACCAAGGGTACCCGTTTCACGCAGAAAATGTTGGGCGAACTGGATTATCTCAACATCGGTGCCGACAAATGGACGGGCGATCCGCAGCGGGACAATCTGGTCGAACTGACGATCAACAATTATACGCTCAAATACAAGGAGCTGGATGCGAAGCTCAAACGCGAAAAATACAATCTGACCAACGGGGACGAACTGCCTACGGGTATCATCCAGCTGGCCAAGGTCTACATCGCTAAGAAACGTAAGCTGAGAGTGGGCGACAAGATGGCCGGTCGTCACGGTAACAAAGGTATCGTGGCCAAGGTCGTGCGCGACGAGGACATGCCGTTCCTCGAAGACGGTTCGATCGTGGATATCGTGCTGAACCCGCTGGGTGTGCCTTCGCGTATGAACCTCGGCCAGATTTACGAAACCGTGCTCGGTTGGGCCGGTCGCGAACTCGGTCTGAAGTTCGCCACGCCGATTTTCGACGGTGCTTCGCTGGACGAAATCAACGAGTATACGGCCAAAGCCGGTGTGCCCCGCAGCGGACGTACCTATCTGTACGATGGCGGTACGGGCGAGATGTTCGACCAGCCGGCTACGGTGGGTGTGATTTACATGCTCAAGCTCGGCCACATGGTGGACGACAAGATGCACGCCCGTTCGATCGGTCCGTACTCGCTCATCACGCAGCAGCCGCTGGGCGGTAAGGCTCAGTTCGGGGGACAGCGTTTCGGGGAAATGGAAGTGTGGGCACTGGAAGCATTCGGTGCGGCCAATATCCTCCAGGAGATCCTCACCATCAAGTCCGACGACGTGATGGGACGCGCCAAAGCCTACGAGGCGATCGTCAAGGGCGACAACATGCCGCCCGCAGGCATTCCGGAGTCGCTGAACGTGTTGCTGCACGAACTGCGCGGTCTCGCTATCAGCGTCAAGCTGAACTAAAGGCTTGTCGCCGTCGGGTGCGTCCGGAGCGGACGCGGAGTCCGGAAACGGTAGGCGCGCTCCCGACGGTTTACGGAGTTGATGAATGAATAAAAGTTTAAACATATGTCATTGAAGAAAGACAATAAGGCTTACAGCGGCTTTTCCAAAATTTCGATCGGTCTGGCCTCTCCGGAGGAGATTCTCGAAAATTCGAGCGGGGAAGTGCTCAAGCCCGAGACGATAAACTATCGTACGTACAAGCCTGAACGCGACGGTCTTTTCTGCGAACGGATCTTCGGTCCGGTGAAGGACTACGAGTGTCATTGCGGTAAATACAAGCGTATCCGTTACAAAGGAATCGTCTGCGACCGATGCGGTGTGGAAGTCACCGAAAAGAAAGTGCGTCGCGAACGGATGGGACATATCTCGTTGGTCGTTCCGGTGGCTCACATCTGGTATTTCCGTTCGTTGCCTTCCAAGATCGGTTATCTGCTGGGTATTCCGTCCAAGAAGCTCGAGACGATCATCTACTACGAACGTTATGTCGTGATCCAGGCCGGTGCCGCCGCCGTGAACGGAATCAACGAGCTGGATCTGCTGGCCGAGAAAGAATACCTCGATGTGCTGAACGCGCTGCCCAAAGGCAACCAGCAGCTCGACGACAGCGATCCCAATAAATTCATCGCGCAGATGGGTGCCGAGGCGATCTATACGCTGTTGCAGCGCGTGGACCTCGACGAACTGTCGTATTCGCTGCGGCACAAGGCGGGTACCGAGACCTCGCAGCAGCGTAAGGCCGAGGCACTCAAACGGCTGCATGTCGTCGAAGCGTTCCGCGAATCGCGCGAGATCAACAAGCCCGAATGGATGATCCTGAAGGTCATTCCGGTCATTCCGCCCGAATTGCGTCCGCTCGTGCCGCTGGACGGCGGTCGGTTCGCCACGTCGGACCTGAACGACCTGTACCGTCGGGTCATCATCCGTAACAACCGTCTCAAACGCCTGATCGAAATCAAGGCTCCCGAGGTGATTCTGCGCAACGAGAAACGTATGTTGCAGGAAGCCGTCGATTCGCTGTTCGACAACTCGCGCAAGAGCAACGCCGTGAAGACCGAATCGAACCGTCCGCTCAAGTCGCTTTCGGACAGCCTGAAAGGTAAACAGGGACGTTTCCGTCAGAACCTGCTCGGTAAACGTGTCGATTACTCGGCCCGTTCGGTCATCGTCGTGGGACCCGAACTCAAGATGCACGAGATGGGTATTCCCAAGGATATGGCCGCCGAACTGTACAAGCCGTTCGTGATCCGTAAGCTCATCGAGCGCGGTATCGTCAAGACGGTCAAGTCGGCCAAGAAGATCATCGACCGCAAGGATCCCGTGATCTGGGATATTCTGGAGAATGTCATCAAGGGACACCCCGTGCTGATGAACCGTGCCCCGACGCTGCACCGTCTGGGTATCCAGGCATTCCAGCCCAAACTGATCGAGGGCAAGGCGCTTCAGTTGCACCCGCTAGCCTGTACGGCATTCAACGCCGACTTCGACGGCGACCAGATGGCCGTCCACCTTCCGCTGGGCAACGCCGCCATCCTCGAGGCTCAGATTCTGATGCTCGGTTCGCACAACATTCTCAACCCGGCCAACGGTGCGCCGATCACCGTCCCCTCGCAGGACATGGTGCTCGGGTTGTACTACATTACCAAGGAACGTGCTGGGTCGCTGGGCGAAGGACTCAAATTTTACGGTCCGGAAGAGGCGATCATCGCCTATAACGAAAAACGGGCCGATCTGCACGCCAAAGTGCAAGTGATGGTCGATACGATCGACGAAAACGACCGTCCTGTCCGCAAGATCGTCGATACGACCGTGGGACGGGTGCTGTTCAATCAGGTGGTTCCCAAAGAAGTGGGCTATCTGAACGAAGTGCTGACCAAACGTTCGCTCCGCGACATCATCGGATTGGTGATGAAGAAGTCGGGAGCAGCCCGGACGGCCGCTTTCCTCGACGACATCAAGGCGTTGGGTTATCGGATGGCCTTCCAGGGCGGTCTGTCGTTCAACCTCGATGCGGTGATTATTCCCGAAGAGAAGGAATCGCTGGTGAACGAAGGATACGAACGGGTCGAAGAGGTGATGGAAAGCTACAACATGGGTCTTATCACCAATAACGAACGTTATAACCAGATCATCGATATCTGGACCAATATCAATATGAAGCTGACCAAGACGGTGCTCGAGCACCTGACCAGCGACATGCAGGGATTCAACCCTGTGTACATGATGCTGGATTCGGGGGCCCGTGGTTCGAAGGAACAGATCCGTCAGCTCTCCGGTATGCGTGGTCTGATGGCCAAGCCGCAAAAGGCGGGAGCCGAGGGCGGTCAGGTCATCGAGAACCCGATTCTGTCGAACTTCAAGGAGGGTCTTTCGGTCCTCGAATACTTCATTTCGACGCACGGTGCCCGTAAGGGTCTGGCCGATACGGCATTGAAGACGGCCGACGCCGGTTATCTGACGCGTCGTCTGGTCGATGTGGCGCAGGATGTCATCATTTCCGAGGAAGACTGCGGTACGTTGCGCGGTCTGACGGCTACGGCCATCAAGCGGAACGAAGACGTCGTGCAGACGCTCAAAGAACGTATTCTCGGTCGGACGACCGTACACGATGTGTTCGATCCGCATACGGGCGACATGATCGTGGCCGCCGGCGAGGAGATCACCGAAGAAATCGCCGAAGCGATCGAAGCCGCAGGCGTGGAATCGGTCGATATCCGTTCGGTACTGACCTGCGAGTCGCGCAACGGAGTGTGTGCGAAGTGTTACGGACGCAATCTGGCGACGGGACGCATGGTTCAGAAAGGCGAGGTGGTCGGCGTGATCGCGGCCCAGTCGATCGGCGAACCGGGTACCCAGCTTACGCTGCGTACGTTCCACGTCGGCGGTGTGGCCGGCGGTGTGGCGACCGACAACAGTGTCGTGTCGCGTTACGAAGGTCGTCTGGAGATCGACGAGCTGCGCGTGGTGAAAAGCAAAAACGAGGCGGGCCAGGAGATCAATATGGTCATCAGCCGTCTGGCCGAGCTGCGTATCGTCGATGTGAATACCGATATCGTTCTCTATACGCATAACCTGCCCTATGGTGCGACGCTCTATCTCAACGACGGGGATATGGTCAAGAAGGGCGATCTGGTCTGCGAATGGGATCCTTACAACGCCGTTATCATTTCGGAATACGAAGGTAAGGTGGCGTTCGACAACGTGATCGAAGGGGTGACATACCGCGACGAGTTCGACGAACAGACTGGTTTCCGCGAAAAGGTGATTACCGAATCGAGGGACAAGACCAAGAACCCGGTCATCAAGATTTTGAACAAACAGGGCGAGGAACAGAAACAGTACAACCTGCCGGTGGGCGCTCACATCGTCGTGAAGGAAGACGCCGCCGTCAAGGCCGGAGAAATCCTCATCAAGATTCCGCGTGCCGTCGGTAAGGCGGGCGACATCACGGGAGGTCTGCCGCGTGTGACCGAGCTGTTCGAAGCCCGCAACCCGTCGAACCCGGCCGTCGTGTCCGAAATCGACGGAGAGGTTTCGTTCGGCAAGATCAAGCGCGGTAACCGCGAGATCGTCATTACGTCCAAGATGGGCGATGTGAAACGCTACCTCGTGCCGTTGTCGCGCCAGATTCTGGTACAGGAAAACGACTATGTGCGTGCCGGTATGCCGCTCTCGGACGGTGCCGTGACGCCTTCCGATATCCTCGCTATCCAGGGACCGACCAAGGTTCAGGAATATATCGTGAACGAGGTACAGGAAGTGTACCGTATGCAGGGTGTGAAGATCAACGACAAGCATTTCGAAGTCATCGTTCGTCAGATGATGAACAAGGTGCAGATCGAAGATCCGGGAGATACCCGCTTCCTGCAGGAACAGGTGGTGGACAAGTGGGAGTTCATGGCTGTCAATGACGAATTGTACGATAAAGTGGTCGTTACCGACGCCGGCGATTCCGAAACGATGCGACCGGGTATGATTATCTCCCTGCGCAAGTTGCGTGACGAAAATTCCGTACTCAAACGGAAAGACCTGAAACTCGTACAGGTGCGCGATGTCGTGCCCGCTACGTCGAACCAGGTGCTGCAAGGTATCACGCGGGCCGCTCTGCAAACGAGCAGCTTCATGTCGGCCGCATCCTTCCAGGAGACGACCAAGGTGCTGAACGAAGCTGCCATTCTGGGTAAAGTCGATCCGTTGGAAAACTTGAAAGAGAATGTGATCTGCGGACACCTGATTCCTGCGGGAACCGGTTCGCGCGATTACGATCATATCCGGGTCGGCTCGATGAGCGACTACAATAGTATGGTGATCGGGGGCGGCAAGTAATTATCGCCTGTTCCGATATAACCGGAATGAAGACGAAGGCATGGGAATCTTTCCCGTGCCTTCGTCTTCGTTTATGAGCCGGTCTGAAGATGACAAGGCGTTTTGCGAGGGGGCAGACGGGAAAGAAGATTTTCGGCGCTTCTGTTTTCGCGAAGATCGGGTGGGGGGATTCGGATCGTGAAGATCGGGATGCAGGCCGGTTGTTGTCTGTGACAGAGCAGGGTGCATTCGCGATGTGGACGATGAACGGAAGATTCGTTTCGAACGATAACATCCGATGTCTGTTATCTATTTCGATGCCCCGGTCATTACGGTCGTCATTGTTTTGTCGGGCAATCCCGTCGGGGAGCGGAGTCTGTTTCGGTGGCATTTGCCCGGAGGTCAATCGGCTTTCATTGTGACGGACCTATCCGAATTGCTCGGCCCGCGGTTGCGGCTTATCGGGATATTCAGGTCTTGACGGTTTTTGCGGTTCGTCACTCGCTCTGTCTTGAATTTTATGCCGAAGCCTGCGTCGTAAACCATGCTGCGATAGTCGTTTCGTGACGAAATATTGTCGCTTATCGGGCAATAGGGATCGACGGTCGGACGTTACGAGTATACATGTTTTCGGAAAAATGTCCTTTTCGGTGTCGGAAATAAGGGGCGGTGCGAGATAGTTGCGCGTATTCGGTGCCGAAAGAAAATGAATCGTTGTACCGGCAGACATTCGTGTGGCGGTCGGGTTGTATGATAATCGTGTAAAAAATATGAAGATAGATCATTTGGCTATGTATGTTCGCGATCTGAACGGGATGCGTGATTTTTTCGTGCGGTTTTTCGGTGCGAAAGCCGGCGAACTGTACTGCAATCGCCGGACGGGTTTCGAGTCCTATTTTCTGAGTTTCGACGACGGTTCGCGGCTCGAGCTTATGACGCGGCCGGAACTGGCGGAAGCGGAGCGGCATCCGTATCGTTGCGGTTATATTCATGTCGCTTTCGGTGTGGGCAGTCGGGAGAGGGTGGATGCGCTGACCCGGGAGCTCGGGGAAGCCGGCTATGACGTGGTGAGCGGGCCTCGGACGACCGGCGACGGATGTTATGAGAGTTGTATCTCGGACCCGGAAGGCAACCTGATCGAGATTACCGAATAGCGGAGTGCTGCTTGTCGGAAAAATCCGTCATCGTAGGGCGCGTAAAAGGCGGCAACGGTTTCCGGGACGGTTCGGGTTCGATCCGATGGTCGGAGAAATGCTTTTTTGACGAGTGTGCTGCGGAGATCGGTGAGGTGGTTGATCGGGTGGAATAGCGGTATTCGGAATGGTTTCGTGCGAACGGAGCGTGTCGGTAAGTCCGATACGACTGCGGAAAGCGATGTCATCTTCTTGTTGTAATCGCCTGTCTACCTGTGATATATCCTTTGTTTTATGATTGTTCTTTTATAAGATAATAAATCGTATTTTTATAAA
>UROX01000130.1 GCA_900549685.1 uncultured Alistipes sp. | reverse complement strand
GGACGCTACCCGCAGCAGAACAATAGCTACAAGACGACCAAAGAGCCTCTAGACACGAAGATACCGCTTGTCGTGCTGATCAATGAGGGCTCGGCCTCTGCTTCTGAGATTGTGGCGGGAGCTTTGCAGGACTATGATCGTGCGGTGATCGTGGGGCGCAAGAGCTTTGGCAAAGGCCTGGTACAGGGGACGCTCGAGCTACCCGATGGCGGACTGCTCAAGCTGACTACCGCTCGATACTACATACCTAGTGGACGCTCGATACAGAAGCTCTCCTACAACCATCGTGGAGGTGCTGAGCAGGTCAATGCGACCGACTCGCTGGCCTTCGTCATCGTGGCCGGAGACTTCACGGACAACGGCGACCGCGCCTCTCTGCTCGAAGCCAAGGCCATCCTCGACGAACTGAATATCGACTACTACGCCACCTCGGGCAACCACGAAACCAAATGGAGCGAATCCGGAGCCACCGACTTCGCCCAGATATACGGTTCGGACCGGTTCCGGTTCGAATACGGAGGTTTTCTCTTTCTGGGTTTCAACAGCGGACCCGTCATCCGCATGATGGAAGGGCATGTCGCTCCGCAGGATCTCGCATGGGTAGAGGAAAACCTGCGCGAAGCGGGACCCGAGCGTCCCGTTTTTCTGGTCACACACTATCCCATGGCCAAAGGCGATGTCGATAACTGGTACACCGTGACCGACGCCGTGCGGGGCTACAACATCCGGGCATTTCTGGGCGGGCATTACCATGCCGACCGGCTCGAAGCCTACGACGGCATCCCCGCGTTCATCTGCCGTTCGACGCTGCGCGGCAGCGAGCCGACAGGCGGCTACTCGGTCTTCGAGGTATCGGCCGACTCGATCGTCGTATACGAACACCGCATCGGCGGCCGTCCGGTCCGTTGGGGCGGCTACTCACTCCGGACGACGTATTACACGTCCGACACGAGCGGCTACGGACGTCCCGATTTTTCCATGAACGAGCGTTACGGCCGCGTCGGCGAAAAATGGACAGCCCGTACGGAAGGCGCAATCTATTCCTCGCCCGTGCTCTACGACCGGAAAGTCTATGTAGGCGACGACAACGGCGCATTGCACTGTTTCAGATTCAAAGACGGCAAGGAGCTATGGTCATTCGCTTCGGAAGCACGCATCGTGGGAACGCCCGCAGCGGAGGACGGCATCGTGGCTTTCGGCTCGGCCGACGGTTGTATCTACGGCGTGAATGCCCGCACGGGCGCTCTCGAATGGAAAGTCCGGACCGGAGAGGCCGTACTCGGCGCAGCCACGATAGCCGACGGTACGCTCTACATCGGATGCAGCGACGGCACGTTCCGGGCACTGGAGCTGAAAACGGGACGGGAGGTATGGACCTACCGGGGCCTGCACGGTTACGTGGAAACCCGTCCGCTGCTCTACGGCGACAACGTCGTGTTCGGGGCATGGGACTGCAACCTCTATGCGCTGGACCGCCGCACGGGCCGGGAAGCATGGAAATGGAACGAAGGCCACACGCGCATGCACTTCTCGCCGGCGGCCGTATGGCCCGTAGCGACGGAAGGACGAATCTTCATCGCCGCGCCCGACCGCGTGCTCTCGGCCATCGACGCCCGCACGGGCGAAACGCTGTGGCGCACCAAGGAATCGACCGTGCGCGAGACGGTCGCCCTGTCGGAGGACAGCAGCCGTATATACAGCAAAACGATGCGCGACAGCGTCGTTTGTTTCTCGACCCGGGGCGCGACACCCCGGAAACTCTGGGCCACGAACGTGGGATTCGGCTACGAAATCGCCCCTTCCATGCCGGTCGAAAAACAGGGTACGCTGTTCGGCAGCACGATGAACGGCGAGATTTTCGCGCTCGAAGCCGAAAGCGGACGGCTGCTCTGGCGACACAAAGTATCGAACTGTCTGGTCAGCACGGTCGTTCCGATCGACGGGCGGAGCTGTCTGTATACCAGTTCGGACGGAATCGTAGGCCTGCTCCGCGACGAGGAATAGCCGGAACGGAGACGGCATGACCCGGGAACAGGCACAGACGACGACATGACGAATGATCGCCGATACGGATGCTTTTTCTGAGCGGTCATGCGATTCAACGCACCGGCACAGCTTTCCGGATCCGGTCACGACCACGCACGAACCACACGTCCGAGGTCGGCCCGTTCACCTCGCGAGACCAAACCGCCCACGGGAAAATGCCGGGCCAAAGGCAGACACCGGGAGGCAGGAAGCATATCATCATGTTTCCAGAGGCTCCGCCCTCCGTTCCGGAATGCCTCGGAATATTCGGCCGTTCGCGGCACGGTCAGACCCGGAAATCGAAACTTCTTAAAACAAACACCCCGAAAGTCTTCGTCCGACTTCCGGGGTGCGGTTTATATAGTCATACGCGTCTTTTCACCATTCGACCGCCTATCGTATGCAACCGATCCATTCCAACGCTCCGAACAGACCGTACCATACCGTCAGGGCGAACAGGCACACTGTCACCGCTATTTTCAATGCCTTGCGGTTACCGACATAGAAAAACGCGCCGTTGAGAATGGCAACGATACGGATACAGGCTTCGGGCAGTGTTACCAGCGTATCCTTAAAATCGATACTCCGCAGTATAATATCCAGAACGACTGCTCCCGCAACGAGCGAAAGTACAATTGCCACGACCGACAGTTTGCCGGAAAAACGTTTCAGACAGCACACGGTCAGGAAAAAATACAAGATGAAAGAGACGACGGAAGCGATTCCCGTTCCGGTCAGGTTCATGGCTCCGATTCCCGCTCCGCGCAGAGGTGCGATCAACAAATACACGGCAAGCGAAATGCCGGACAACAGGATAACGATTTGGGATTTTTTCATGATTTTAAGTTTTATAATAGGTTTTCGTTTCTGTCGGGATGAAACAGAGAGGCGACCGCGCACCCGCCGCCTGCATAAAATCCGCGCTGCACCGTTCTCGGGCACCGCATGAATTCAGTAACCGGCTGCTACCTGCATACGGAAAAGAACAGCGGATACAGAACCGAGTCCGGTTTTCGGCAGCGAATCCTGTTATCGGCAGCGGATATAACGGGACATTCAGAGCAGCAAAACAATAACGATATAAATACCAAGATATTATATCAGGATTACGATTTTCCGAGGCGATTTTCTTCCGCCGTATCCGTTCTGCGGCATCGGAAGATTTCCGCCGGGCGATACGGAGAACATTCCCTGTCCGCCGAACCGGCGACAGAGGGTGACAATACTTCCGCCACCTGCTGAAACATTGCGGAGAGAGATCGTTTTCCATGCGCGCACAAGCCGCATGGACCCGGGAAAAGCGATAAGGCAGCCCCCCCTACTCGACCGGGGCGGAAACGACCGGCTGTGCGGCAGCCCGATAGTTCCGGAGTCCCGTTTCCAGAAAATCGACGAAAGCATCCACATCGAGATCGTACCCCCTGCCCGGCAGCAGCGGACGGCCGGAATCGTCGAGAATCAGGTAATAGGGCTGGGAATTGACACCGAACCGTTCGTGAGCCAGACGGGCATTGATTTTCCCGATGCTTTTGAGCACTTTGCCGCTTTGGGTCGTGATCCACTGGCTTTCGGGCAACACCGTCTTGTCATCCGAATAAAGCGCGACGATGACGAAATCCTCGCGGAGCAGCCGCAACACCCTCGGATCGGACCACACCCGCTGTTCCATTTCGCGGCAGTTCACGCATCCGTGTCCGGTGTAATCGACGAAAAGCGGCTTGCCGACCTCACGGGCATAATTCAGCGCTTCATCGTAATCGAAAAAGCCTTTCAGCCCGTGCGGCAGATGGAGCAGATCGCCGTACTTCACTTCGGGAAACGCCGCCTCCTGACACTGTGTCGCCACTGCGGCGTCGCGACCAGTCGCCATGACGAAATCCTGCGTATGGAGCGGCGGCAGGTAGCCCGAAAGCGCCCGCAACGGCGCACCCCACATGCCGGGAATCAGATAGACGACGAATGCGAACGTGACGATAGAGAGCGCGAGCCGGCCCACGCCTATCGTCGCGACCTCGCTATCGTGACGGAAACGGATTTTGCCCAACAGATAGAACCCCAGCAGCGCGAAAATCACGATCCACAGCGCGAGGTAAACCTCACGGTCGAGAATGCCCCAATGGTAGGTCTGATCGGCCACGCTGAGAAACTTGAGTCCGAGAGCCAGTTCGACGAAGCCGAGAACGATCTTGACCGAATTGAGCCATCCGCCGCTCCGGGGCAGCCGGTCGAGCACGGAAGGGAAGAGTGCGAAAAACGTGAAAGGCAGGGCGAAAGCCAGCGAGAAGGCGAACATCGTAACGACAGGCTCCCATATCTCGCCCGAGGTCGATTGGATAAGCACGGACCCCACGATCGGGCCGGTACAGGAGAAAGAAACCAGCACGAGCGTCAGCGCCATGAAGAAAATACCGGTCATCCCGCCCCGGTCGGCCCGGCTGTCGCTGCGCGAAACCAGTTTGTGGGGAAGCGTGATTTCGAAAGCTCCGAAAAACGAAGCGGCGAAAATCATGAATACGAGGAAGAACACGACATTGGGCAGCCAATGGGTCGCCAGATAATTGAATATGTCGGCCGTAACGGTCTCTCCCCCTGCGAAACGGGTAACCAGTACGATGATGCCGACGGGTAGTGTATAGAGAGCGACGATAGAGAGTCCGTAGAGCGAAGCCATGATCCGCCCCCGAACGGGCGATCCTCCATGTTTCATAAAGAACGACACCGTCATGGGGATCATCGGGAAGACGCAGGGTGTGAGCAGTGCCGCCAGCCCCCACAGAATCGCTTCGATGATCGCGCTCCAGAGCGATCCGCCCGAAGCCGTATTCCCGGAAGTAACGGTGGGCTGTTCCTCAAGAACGACGGACGGTTCGACCGCAGCCGCAACCGGCTCGTCTTCAGCAACGACCGGAGCCGGCACCACATCGGTATCGGTCGCCGCTACCGCCCGATTTTCCGGTTCGGGGTCTTTCGGAAGCGCCTTCGTCGCGTCTATTTCGATGTCGAACGTTTTTTCTTCCGGAGGCAGACAGCTTTCGTCGTTGCAGGCCATCCATTCGACGGTCGCCTTCAGCGCGAACCGGCCGGACCGCTCGACCGTCACGTCCTGCGCGAACCCGGCCTTCGACTCGAAATAACCGATTTCCATACCGAAAACCGGATCGAACTCCTTGTGCGGAGTCGTCAGCTGCCGGATGCCGCCCTGCAAACGCACACCGTCTGCCGGTGCGAAAGAGAATGTCGTGGCATTGGGTCCGTCCTCGTAGGGACCCGTGTCGTAGATATGCCACGGAGTGTCGATCGAGGCGTCGAAACGGATGCGATAGGTATCTTCGCCCCGGTTTTCGACCGAGACGGTCCATGCCACAGGATCGGCGTCCTGTGCGCGGAGGATCGGAGCGATCCATAGAAAAATCAAAAACAGGACGGCTCTCCCGTCGAAATGAAAATTCATGGCACGTGTCGTTTTTCGGTTCGTTTTCTGCTCGGACCTTCGCTCCCTTTCCGCTCCGCCGCTATCGCTTAGTAGGCCCGTTCGTTGCGGTTCTCGAAAAAGTTGATGAACGCCTTGTTCGAGACCACGTTGCCGCCCGGCGTGGGATAATTGCCCGTGAAATACCAATCGCCGTTATGAACGGGAATGGCCCTGCGCATATTCTCCACGCTCTGGTAGACGACCTCCACCTTGGCCCGGATTTCGGGCGCGGTGACGATCTGCGCGATTTTCGCCGAGATTTCCTCGTCGGAAAAGCCCTCGTAGATCTCTTTTACGCAGTTCACCGCTTCGGTGCGGTCCACCTGCAACTGTTGCTGCGCCTTGCGGTATACTTCTTCGATCTTGTGTTCCTCGCCGCGTTCTTTCAACAGCTCGATAGCGGCCTTGAATGCGACGAAATCGCTCAGACGCGACATGTCGATGCCGTAGCAGTCCGGATAACGTATCTGCGGCGCAGAGGAACAGATGACGATTTTCTTGGGTTGCAGCCGGTCGAGGATGCGGATGATGCTCTGTCGGAGCGTCGTTCCCCGCACGATCGAGTCGTCGATGATGACCAGGTTGTCGATTCCCGCACGGATCGTGCCGTAGGTAATGTCGTAGACATGGGCCACCAGATCGTCTCGCTCGTTGTCCTGCGTAATGAAGGTCCGCATCTTGACGTCCTTGATGGCGACTTTCTCGATCCGGGGCTTGAACCGCAGGATCTGCTGGAGACGCTCCTCGGTCAGGCGGCCGTTTTCTTCGAGAATCTGCCGGGCACGGACTCCCTGACAGTACTCGTCGAGTCCTTCCACCAGACCGAAGAAAGCGCTTTCGGCCGTATTCGGGATGTAAGAGAAAACCGTATTTTCGATGTCGTAGTCGATGCTCTCGAGAATCTGCGGCACGAGCAGGGCACCGAGGCGCTTGCGTTCGCGGTAAATATCCCGGTCGCTGCCCCGCGAGAAGTAGATGCGTTCAAACGAACAGGGATGGATCGGGCTCGGCGCCGTGAACGGTTCCACCTTGATGTCGCCGTCCCGACGGACGATCAGCGCATGTCCCGGCTCGAGTTCCTTGACATCTTCGTAAGCCAGATTGAACGAAGTCTGGATCACGGCACGCTCCGAAGCAGCCACGACGATCTCGTCATCGTGGTAGAAATAGGCGGGACGGATGCCGCTCGGGTCGCGCATGATGAAAGCGTCGCCGTGACCGATCATGCCGGCCATCGCGTATCCGCCGTCCCAGCGACGGGCCGAAAGCGAGAGAATTTCCTTGATGTCGATGTGACGGGCCAGCAGGTCGGTGATTTCCTGTTTGGAATATCCTTTGTCTTTGAAATATCGGTACTTGTCGTCGTTTTCCCGGTCGAGGAAATGTCCGATACGCTCCAGAATCGTCACCGTATCGGTCCTGGCGGGCGGATACTGCCCCAGCTCGATGAGTTTGCGGTATAGCTCGTCGATATTCGTCAGGTTGAAATTGCCGGCCACGACGAGGCTGCGGGTCATCCAGTTGTTCTCGCGCGAAACAGGATGGACGTTTTCGATGTCGTTCTTGCCGAAGGTGCCGTAACGCAAATGGCCCAGAAAAACTTCGCCGGTGAACTCCACGTTCTCTTTCATCCATTCCGGATCGTCGAGTTTGTCCGGATGACGGTCCGTGACGGCGGAAACACGATCGGCGATCTGCTGGAAAATGTCTTTGATCGGAGCGTCGCTGTTCGAACGGACGCGGTTGATGTAGACATTGCCGTGTTTGGGATAGAGCTTGATGTTGGCCAGCCCGGCTCCGTCCTGCCCCCGGTTGTGTTGTTTTTCCATCAGCAGGTGCATCTTGTTGAGTCCGTAAAAAGTCGAGCCGTATTTCTTCCGGTAGTAATCGATCGGCTTGAGCAGC
>UROX01000129.1 GCA_900549685.1 uncultured Alistipes sp. | reverse complement strand
GCGGAACGATGCTGGACACCGCCGGCCTGCCTGGCTGGTGGGCGGGTATCGTCATCTCCTGTTCGATGGCCATGCAGGCGCCGTAGATCATTTCGCTGCACGGGTTGCCGAGCATGTGCACACCCAGCACTTCGCCGTATTTGGCGCCTACGATCACTTTGCACAGACCGGCTCCGCCTTCGTTTTCGGCTACGAAACGTCCGGCATAAGCCATCGGCAGTTTGGCGATCTTGTATTCGATGCCCTGTGCCTTGGCCTGCTCTTCGGTCAGACCGACGCCGGCTACTTCGGGATTGGTGTACACGACGCCCGGAATGGCGTTGTAACGCATCACGTCGGCGCGTCCGGTGAGGTTGTTCACCACTACTTCGCCTTCGCGGCTGGCCGTGTGGGCCAACATCGAGAAGCCGGTCACGTCGCCTGCGGCGTATACGTTGGGTACGTTCGTGCGCATCTTGTTATCGACTTTCACGGCGCCGCGGTTCAGTTCCAGACCCAGATTTTCGAGTCCCAGACCGGCCGTCACGGCACGGCGTCCCACGCTGACGAGAATCTTGTCGCCCTTGGCCGAGGCTGCGGTTCCGTTCTTATCCACGTAAACCACTTCGTTGCCTTTGATTTCGGTCACTTTGCACGACAGGTTGAACTTGATGCCGCGTTTGGCGTAGATGTCGCGCAGCATGGCGCTGATCTCGCCGTCGAGTCCGCCGAGGATTTCGGGCAGCATCTCCACCACGGTCACTTCCGTGCCGAGGCTGTTGTAGAAGCTGGCGAATTCCATACCGATCACGCCGCCGCCGATGATGACCAGCGACTTGGGCTGCTCCTTCAGGTCGAGGATCTCGCGGTTCGTCAGGATGATGTCGCCGGCTTCTTTCAGACCCGGAATGGGCGGAACGAATGCTTCGGAACCCGTGCAGAGCAACAGGTTTACGGCGTAGAACGTCTCGCCTCCGCATTCGATCTCGATGCCGTTCTGCGAGCGGCCTTTCACCGTGGCTTCGCCCCGCACAACGCGGACTTTGTTCATCTTCATTTTGGACCCTACGCCGCCCACGAGTTTCTTGACGACTTTGTTCTTGCGGTCCATGATTTTGCCGAAGTCGAAAGAGGCACCCTCTACGCTGACGCCGTATTTGTCGCCGTGTTTGGCATAGTCGTACACCTTGGCGCTGTACAGCAGCGTTTTGGTCGGGATACATCCTTCGTTGAGACATACGCCGCCCAGTTCGCGTTTTTCGAACAGTACGACGTTCAGTCCTTTCGCGCCGGCGCGTTCCGCAGCCACGTAGCCGCCGGGACCGCCTCCGATAATCGCTAAATCTATCATTGTTTTTCGGTTTATAGTTTTACGAGTGAGTCCGGCAGTCGGAAGGCTGCCGGACCCGCGATGTCATTACAGTTCGAAGTCGAGCGTTTCGATTTCCGTCGCGATCTGTTTTACGAAGCGGGTGGCTTCACCTCCGTCCAGCGCACGGTGATCGTAGGTGAGGCTCAGTCCGATGTGAGGAACGAATCCGTAGACTCCGCCGCCCAGATCCTTGGGTCTCGGAACGATCGTGTTCACACCCAGAATGGCTACCTGAGGCAGGTTGATGACCGGGGTGAAGATTTCCACGCCGTAGTTGCCGAGGTTCGATACGGTGAACGAAGCGGCTTCGGACGAGAGCAGGTCGGGATCGATCGATCCTTTCTTGCAGGCGTTGGCCACTTCCTTGAGCTGGTTGGCCAGTCCCTGGATCGAGAGGTCGTCGGCGTTCTTCACGACGGGAACCATCAGACCGCGTTCGGTATCGACGGCCAGACCGAGGTGTACCTTCGAGAAGTTGCGCGTGCTGTCGCCCAGGAAGTGGGCGTTCACCTGCGGGAACTTCTGCAGGGCGCGGATCACGGCCAGACATACCATGTCGTTGAGCGTGATGTTGGTCGGATAGCCGTTTTCGACGGCTTTCTTGACTTTCTTGCGCAGGGCCATGATGCGGCGTGCGTCGGCGCTGAGGTGGTGGGTGAGCTGGGCCGAGTTCTGCAGCGAGGCGTGCATGGCCTTGGCGATGATCTTACGCATGTTCGAAATCGGTTTGATTTCGCAGTCGGTCGCGTATACCGTATTTTTCAGAGCGCCCACGTCGGCACCTTTGGCCTTGCCGGCCAGGCCGCTTCCCGTTTCGGGCAGCGGAGCGCCCGTTTCCTTGATGATGGCTTTGGCCAGCGGCGTGGTCTTGGGTGCGGCCGCTACGGCTGCTTTCACGTCGCGTTCGATCACGCGGCCGTGAGGACCCGATCCGGTCAGCGAAGCGGCATCGACGGCTTCTTTGGCGGCCAGCGCTTTGGCGCGGGGCGATACGGGCGAGGTCGTACCCGATTGGGCGGGAGCGGCTGCCGGTGCGGCTTTTTCGGCCGGTGCTGCCGGCGCTGCTGCGGCCGGAGCCGGTGCGGCAGCTGCGGGAGCTTCTTCCGTTGCTGCAGCGGCGTCGCCCGGACGGAACTCGTCGGTCGATTCGCCTTCGTTGCCGATGACCATCACGTTGGTCAGGACAGGAATTTCGTCTCCGTTATCGAAGAATACTTCCAGCACCGTACCGGCTACTTGAGCTTCTTCTTCGAAAGAGGCCTTGTCCGTTTCGTAGGCGAAGAGAATGTCGCCCACCGCTACGGTGTCGCCTTTCTTTTTCTTGAATTCGGTCAGGATACAGCTTTCTACGGACTGTCCCTGCTTAGGCATGATGACTACTGTTGCCATAGGTTTTGCGATTAGTATTTTTAAGATTACGGTTTACGCATTATCGTTCTGCAAAGTTACGATAATAACTCGGATATACAAGTAAAATCGGATAAATTTTCTATGTGCTGTCTGTAAACGGTTTAGCTTTGTGTATCGGTATTTACAAGTTGTTATCTTGTATGTACAAATTTCCGTATTCCGGATTTGGAATAACCGGATTCTTTGCCTATTTTTGGATAACCGGAACGCCTCTTGCAGGCGTTGGAATTCCGCTGTCCGTCCGTGCGGAGAATTGTTTTTTGTGGGGATGAAGATGCGGATTCTCTCTGTTCCGGATATTTCGAAAAGACGGTTTTATGGGCAATCTGCCGCAATATAAATTGGTTTACGAAGCCCTGAGGGGACAGATCGCCTCGGGCGAGTTCGCTCCGGGCGACCTGCTGCCTTCGGAGCACGAGTTGTGCGCGGTCTACAAGGTGGCCCGCCCCACGGTGCGCAAGGCTTTGGACCGGCTGGTGGCCGAGGGAGTCATTTTCAAGCATCAGGGCAAAGGCAGCATCGTGCGCGGAGCACCGAAAGGGATCGGCATCCTTTCCATTTCGGGTACCACCTCGGCCGTGGGCAGCCCGAATTTTTCCACCCACATCATCCAGCGGCCCGAGATCCGTTCCTGGACCGAGGCTTTTTCGTTTCCCATCGAGGAGTGGGAGCGTCGTGCAGGGTGCGTCTGTTTCGAGCGGCTGCGGCTGCTGGACGGTGCGCCTGTGTTTTTCGACATCACGATGCTGCCGAACGTCAATTTGCCGCGTTTTCTGAACTACGATCTCGAAGACCGCTCGTTGTTCGACTCGCTGCGCACGCATTATCAGATCGTCGTCAAGGGCGGGACGCAGCAGCTGTTCGCCATCCGTGCCGACAAACGGTTGCAGGAATATCTGAATGTCCGGGCGGGGCATCCTATCCTGCAACTCGACCGCAAGATCGAGACGAACCGTCCGGGATTCCATATTTACAGTCAGGTCTTCTGCGCTACGCGGGGATACGGACTGACGGGTACCTTTTGAGCGGTGTCCGTCCGTGTCATGGATGACGCGATATGGTTCGGCGATGGTTTTCCCCTTTCGTGTTTTTGCGAGTCCGACCGTTGTCGCTCGCGGCTTTGGGCTGCATTTTCAAGTCGGCCCCGGTGTCGGACCTCTGTCTTGGCAGGGCTTGGGGTGGCGGTTCGAAAAGCGCGGCCGGGAAAGGCGAATTCGGGGCGGACCCGCCCTTGTCCTCCACCTCGGCGGGTCCTGAGGCCGTGACAGAAAAGAGGTGGGGCGCGGGCTTTCGGTCGGTACATCGAAATATGTAGTCGCGTTCTGGATTTTATTTCGTAACTTTGAGGCTTTCCGAACATCGTATACAAATTCATTTCAACGATATGAGTCAGATCAAACAATTAGAAATAGATACTTTCGACGCCGAGGCGGACGCCGTGCGCCGTCTTTCCTCGCTCCTGACCGACGATTTCGACGGAGCGGTTTCGGCCATTCTGGCCTGTACGGGCAAGGTTGTCGTGACCGGAATGGGCAAGTCCGGTCTGATCGGCAAGAAAATCGCCGCCACGCTGGCCAGTACCGGTACGCCAGCCTTTTTTCTCCACCCGGGCGAGGCTTATCACGGCGATCTGGGAATGATTTCCCGCAACGATGTCGTGCTGGCCATGGCCAACTCCGGGCAGACCGACGAGATTCTCAAGCTGATCCCTTTCCTGCAGAATAACGGCAACGTGGTGATCGCCATGACGGGCAATCCCGAATCCACGCTGGCGAAAAACGCGCACTACCACCTCAATATCAACGTCGAGAGAGAGGCCTGTCCGATGAATCTGGCGCCGACCTCCTCGACCACGACGATGCTCGTCATGGGCGACGCGCTGGCCATCGCCCTGATCCGCGAGCGGAATTTCCAGCCCGAGGATTACGCCGTGTTCCATCCCGGCGGCAGCCTCGGACGCCGTCTGCTGACCCGTGTGCGCGACGTGATGCGGCGCGATATTCCCTGCCTGTCGCCCGATCTGACGCTCGGCGACGTGATTATCGCCATCAGCGACGCCCGTCTGGGTATCGCGGCGATCGTCGAGGACGGGAAGCTCTGCGGCGTGATTACCGACGGCGACGTGCGGCGGGCGATGGCGCGCTACAAAGAGAATTTTTTCAATATCCGGGCAGAGGAAATCATGTCCCGTTCGCCCAAAACGATCGCTCCCGAAGCCCGCATTACCGCGGCCGAGGAGATGATGCGCCTCAATAAGATCCATTCGGTCGTCGTGGCCGGCGACGAAGGCGAGGTGATCGGCGTCGTGGAATTTTTCAACGTTTCGGTACTCGGATAGGTTTCCTGTACCGTCGTTTTCTGCGGTCGGCAACCGTATTCCCGGTCGGCGGTCCGTCCCGGAATCCGTTTCGGCGAAAATTCGTTCGCATATAATTGTCGTACGCTCCGCCGGGAAGGATGGGTTCGGTCGTCGCATGTTTCGATGCGCCGGAATGTCGGTCGTATTTGTTTCCCGATTTCGCCGATTGCTGTTGTGCGAAATCCCAGGTTGCCATCGGGAGCGGCTTTCTTTCGCTCCGTTTCCGCTTGCGGGGCGTTCGAGGTGGCCGTCCTGCTGTCCGCAGGGCGCAGCATCGGTGGAATGCGGTGCGTCGAAGCAGGCGGTCGTGGCATGACCGCGACGGAAAACAATACCGGAGGGTGCTCACTGATCGTGGGCACCCTCCGGCGTTATTGGGCTGTATCGGGCGAAAGAACTACTCGGTCGGCGGAGCGGGAAAGAAGGGCGTCCGAAGTGTTGTCGGTGTTTTCTTTCCGGCCTTTTGTCGTGACGGGCATTCCCTCAATCCGAAATGTGCTGCATATGTGCGTCTCGTCGATAATCGCAAGGGAACATAATTGTACGGACTCCGTGAAACCGGAGCTGCGCGACACGGATATTTTCTGCTTCGTGTCGGAGGGGGAATGAAAATCCGCCCTGTTTGTCGGGGAAGGAACCGCTGGAAAACACTCGGATCGGCTCGTCCGCTTTTCGGCAGGGAGCCGCTGTCGGACCCGGTATCGGCGGCGGGATTTGCGGTGCGACTATATGTTTTCCAATGCTTCGTATCTTTTTTCGGAGTGCAACCTCGGGACGCAGCCATAGCGGGGGGATGTGTGGAATTTCATATGGCATCGGCCGGAATCGAAAGACACGACCGGGGCGGTACGTCGGAGCGAATTCCGGTAATTTCGTCGAACGGATTGCGCTGTGCGGGTCTGCGAAAGGGGGGCATGTACCCGACCTTTCGAGGGGCGTTGCGTCCGATTTTCTTCGAGTCTGTATAGGTTATTCCGGGGAGGACGGAGCTGTGTCCGGAGGATGAGGATCATAGTTTCTTGCAATGCTATGGGCCGGACGGGGCGTTGTGACTGTGTGTGCCCGGATGTCGCCGTGCCGTCGCCCTGCATAAAACAGAAACGCCGCCTTATGCAAGGCGGCGTTTCCTGAATATTCCGAAAACTTATCCGAGAGCCGGACTATTTGTTTTCTTTGATGATCACCACACGGTTCAGCACGGCGCCGTTGTAAGGCTGGATTTCGCTGCCGTTGGCTACGGTTTCGAGCTGCGAAGCGTTCACACCGTATTTGTTCACCAGTGCATCGTAAACTGCCTGAGCTCGTTTTTCGCTGAGCTGTTTGTTGAAGGCAGCCGTACCGGTTTCCTTGTCGGCGTAACCGAGCACTTTGAACTTCTGATCCGGAGATTTCTTGATCACTTCGGCGATATAGCCCAGGTTGATCATTTCTTTTTCGGTCAGGTTGTACTTGCCGATGGTGAAGAAGATGGCCATGGGCGAAGTTTCCACTTCGGTCTTGACTACCGTTTCCGGTTTGCGGTTGCGAGCGGCGTTCAGGTCGTCCATGAGTCTTCTGTTCTTGGCGTTGGCGGCGTCGAGTTCGTTGCGCAGTGCGTTGATACGGTTGTCGTAATCGCTGTAATCCACAACGGCTACGGCCGGAACGCGGTCGAATCCGCGACGGTTGAGTTTGAAGGTCACACCGACCGTTACGCTGGTCATGCCTTCGTAGCGGCTACCGTGTGCCACTCCGTCGAAACGCTGGTTCACGAACATGTGACGGGCTTCCAGCGTCAGGTCTACCAGACCGCCCAGACGGATGTTGTTCAACAGACCTACGCTCGGAGCGAATTCGTTTTTGGCTTCGCCGTTAGCCCACGAACGGGCTACACCGAAACCGAGGTAGGGAACGAAGTTCCACGTCCGGGTTTCCTTGTAACCGCCCAGTGCGTTGGAGATGTTCCACATCACGTCGCCGTGTACATACATCGTGTTGAATTTTTCACGATAGATTCCGGCTGCGTCCGCACCGCCGTCGGCATACCAGCTGTTCGATCCGGTCCATCCGAAGGCTTTGAGGCCCGAATACTGGGCGCGGAGTCCTACGCTCGGGGTGATCCATTTACCTACCGAGATATCCAGCGCGGGAGCCAGACGTTTGCCGAACGAGCCGTAGCTGTCGTTTTCGCCGTGGTAGATGTTCACACCGCCGGCCACGCCGATAAAGATATTGTCGAAAAAGCGGTTGGTCTGATAAGGACCTCTTACGATGCGTCCTGCCGCGTCGCGGTTGGAGCTTTC
>UROX01000128.1 GCA_900549685.1 uncultured Alistipes sp. | reverse complement strand
AACGATCCTGTTTTTGGCGGAGGAATCCGTGCGGAAACGTTGGATAAAACCGATTTCGAAATTTTGGATTTTCCGATTTTGTTTTCCTTTGCCGTCGAATTTGTGCCGATGATACGACTGTCGTCACAAATACGAATTCCGTCGATCGTATAATTTTTGGTCGTTGCAGACCGAATCAGTTCGCGTGGGTTCTACGTTGAAATTGAATGGTTTGCAACTATCAATATCTATTTATGATACGATCGTTTCTTTTGGTGTGGCTGCTTTCGGCAGCTCTACTGGGCGGTTTCGGCTGTCTGCCGTGCGCCGCACAATCCGTAACGCTGTCGGTGGACAGTCTTTTCCGGTTGATCGACGACAACAGTCGGTCGCTCGATCTCAAATCGCTATGCGTGGACGAAGCCCGAGAAGGGGAAGAGGTGGCGCGCAGCCGTCGTCTGCCGATGCTCGACGCGGCTCTTTCCGTCGGTTATCTCGGTAACGGATATGTGACGGACCGCGATTTCTCGGGAGGCATGGGTATACGCAATCCTCACTCCCATAACAACTTCGCGCTGGAGGCCATGCAGGTGATATACAGCGGAGGGGCGATTTCGGGCGGAATCCGAATGGCCGAACTGAACGCACGTATGGCGGAGCTCGATCTGGAGCAGAGCCGTCAGCAGGTGCGGTTCCTGATGCTCGGATGGCTCATCGACCTGCATTGTCTCCACAACCGGCAACGCATCCTCGACGAACATATGGCGCTCACCCGCCAGGTGCTCGACGACATGCACGCGCGTTTCGACGAGGGCGTCGTGCTGCTCAGTGACATCACACGCTATGAGTTGCAGCTGGAGAATCTGCGATTGCAGAAGGAAAAAGCCGACGAGGCGGTCCGGACCACCGATTACCGGCTCGCCAATGCGCTCGGATTCGAACCCCGAACAACGGAATTCATACCGATGCTTCCTCAGCCGGATTCTTCTTTCCGGCCCGAACCGGAACGTCACTGGCAGGATCTGGCACAGACCTCGAACCTGTCGCTGCGGAAGGCCGATCTGGGAATCGACATCGGCGAAACCGAGCGCCGGATCATCGCTGCCGGGAAACGTCCTCAGCTGTCGCTGTTCGCCTACGGCCGGTTCGACTCTCCGATCGTGACCGAGGTGCCCGTGCTGAACAAAAACATGATGTACTGGGGCTTCGGGCTCCGCCTGAGCTACAATATATCTTCGCTGTACACGACCAACAGACGTGTCCGCAAGGCGCAGATTGCCGTCATGGCGAGCCGCAGGGCTTACGACATCGGCGTAGAGAAAGTCCAGGACGACGTGCAGGCCGCATACGAAGCGTACAGAACCGCCGAGACGGAACTCCGCACGCAGGAAAAAAGCCTGGAGCTGGCCCGGCAGAACTACGACATCGTAAGCGACCGCTTCGACAACGGCATGGCCCTGATTACCGACATGGTCGATGCCGCCAACGTGCGGCTCTCCTCGGAGATCGGTCTCGAGAATGCCCGCACCATGCTGCTGTTCAGTTATTACCGTCTGAAATACGTTACCAACACCTTATAATTCCACTGTCATGCGCAGAAAGATCAAAGTAGCGATATACAACGTCGTTGTCGTCGCACTCCTCGTATGCGGCATCGCATATGTCGTATCGAAATTCATACATCTGGGAAATGTCGAGTTCACCGACAACGCCTATGTCCACCAGCACATCACGCCCATCGACTCCCGCGTACAGGGCTTCATCAGGGAAATCCGCTTCGAGGAGTACACTCCCGTACGCAAGGGCGATACGCTCGTCATCATCGAGGACACGGAATACCGCCTGCAGGAGGCCCGGGCCGAAGCCGCGCTTCTCGACGCCCTTGCGGGGCATCGCGCGTCGGCCACCGTCGTGGCGACGGTGCAGAGCAATATCGATGTGAACGATGCCGCGATTGCCGAGTGCAAGGTGCAGCTCGACAATGCCCGTCGCGAGGACGAGCGTTACGAGCGCCTGTTGAAACGCAATTCCGTCACCCGCCAGCAATACGATAACGTGCATACGGCCTACCTCGCCGTACAGGCGCGTTACGAGCAGCTCACCTGTTCGCGACAATCGACCTCGCTGGTGAAAAACGAGCAGGGACATCGGCTCGAACAGAACGACGCGGGTGTCAAGGAGGCACAGGCGGCTCTCGATCTCGCCCGGCTCAATCTGTCGTATACCGTGATACTCGCCCCGTGCGACGGCGTGCTGGGCCGCAAGGAGATCAACGAGGGACAGCTCGTGCAGCCCGGACAGACGCTCGTCGATATCGTCGATTCGAGCGACAAATGGATCGTGGCCAACTATCGCGAAACCCAGCTCGGACATATCGCCGAGGGCAGCCGGGTCGAAATCCGTGTCGATGCCATTCCCGGCAGCAGGATGACCGGCACGGTCCGGTCGATCTCCGACGCCACGGGAGCGGCCGTGTCGATGCTGCCGACCGACAATGCCACGGGCAACTTCGTGAAAGTGGAACAGCGTATTCCCGTGCGCATCGTTCTGGACGATACGACGTCGGATGCCTACCGTCGTCTGCGTGCCGGGATGAGCGTGGAGTGCGAGGTAAAATACTGATCCTATGGCCGAAAAGAATAAAGAAGGCCGGAGCGGAGCTTTCCCCATGCCGATGTTCAGACCGTGGGTGCCCGAGAAAATACGCCCGTGGCTGTATGTCTTCCTTGCCTTCACGTTTCAGCTTTCGAGCGGCGTGTACCTCGGCGGACTCAACGAGATGATGGGGTCGATGTCGCTCATGCGAGAAGACATACTCATGTGTCTGTACGCGAGTCTTTGCGGACTGGCTTTCACGTTTCCGATCCTGTTCCGTACCAAATTCCGCTTCACCAACCGCACCCTGCTGCTGTTCTCGGCAGGGGGGATCGCGGTGTGCAATTTCGTCGGGCTGTTCGTCACCTGCCTGCCCGTATGGTGGGCGATCTGTTTCGTTACCGGGTGTCTGAAAATACAGGGCACCTTCGAGTGCATGTCGAACATCCAGCTCTGGATGACGCCCAAACGCGACTTCAGGGTATTCTTCCCTCTGCTGCACATCATCGTCATGCTGTCCATTTCGGTGTCGGACGTGATGGCGGTGTATCTGTGCCATGTATCGACATGGCATTACATGACTTATCTGATGATCGGCGTGATGCTGTTCAACGTCCTGTGGCTCTTTCTCTGTACGCGGCACTTCCGTTTCATGAAGCCGTTGCCGTTCTACGCCATCGACTGGCTGGGCGCCGTCCTGTGGGTGCTGGCGGTGATGCAGACCGTCTATATCTTCTGTTACGGAGAATTCTACGACTGGTGGACGAGCGGCGTGATCCGCACGCTGACCGTTACCGCGACGCTGACGTTCGTGCTGGCCGTCGTCCGGATGTTCCTGATCCGCCATCCGTTCATCGAACCGCAGATGTGGCGCAACAAATACCTGCCGGGCATTTTCTTTCTCGCCTTCGTGCTGGAGGTTTTCTTTGCGGCGGAACATGTGCTCGAGGAGGTCTTTTACGAGGGGGGCATGGAGTGGCACAGCCATACCACGGCTCTGCTCGACTATCCCGTGATGATCGGCGTGGTGTGCGCCTGTCTCTTTTCGCTGCTCTGGCTCAAAGTGTGGCAGCAGGGCCGGGTACGTCTGATCGCCATCGGACTCGCCGCGTTCGTCGCCTATGCGCTCTGTCTCTACTTCACGCTGTCGGTCGATACGAATATGAAAAAACTCTATCTGCCGATGTTTCTCCGCGGATTCGCAGCCACCGTACTGAGTATCGTGCTGCTTTACTCCCTCGAGTCGGTCATGCACTTTCTGGTCTTTTTCCAGGCGCTCGCCGTGTTGCAGGTGCTGCACCTGCTGGCGGGCGGTGTCGTCGGAGCGGCGTGCTATGCTTTCGGGGTCCGCTATCTGGTGGCCGACAATATCGCCCGCTACGGCGGCTATCTCGACAGCGTCCGGATGCCCGCGGGCGAGGTGCCCCGCCATATCGGAGAACTGATGGGACAATTCCAGGTGGCGAGCGTGAAACAGCTCTACGGCATCGTGGCCTATGCGGCGATCGCCCTGCTGCTTATGGTATTGCTTTACGACATTCCCTATACGCGCGACAAAATCGGAAGAATGCCGTCGTGGAAATCCGTCGGGAAGAAACTGCGTAAAAAACTCGCCCTCCGATAAACGGAACGGCTGACGCCCGCGGATCTTTTTTCCGGGGTGTCGGCCCTACCCTCTCCGGACGGTCCGGTCGCGGACGGGATTTCTACGACATAAGATTTCGTGCTCCGGACGATCTCGTCCGGGTGCCGCGTTCTCTTTTCGGAAAGTCATCTAAGGGAAAAATCGATCAAAAAGTAAAATTCCGCACGTTTCGTCGCGGAATTTTGTCTTTTCACACGGTCTTGTCCATTATGGAATCGCTTTTGATAATGCCCTGACAGGCGGAGCGAAGCCGTGCCACATCCGCCGGCTCCGGGCGGAGTATGCCGAACAACACGTTCCGCTCCGGAATCGGCGGAAGCCGGGAAACCGGAACGGGAAGACACGGACGGCTTTCGCCGCACAAGTGAGTGGAAATAGCATTCGAACGCATATGGATGATTTCTCTTTGCTGGCACCTCTGTTGCTGGCCATAGCCGGATTGTTGGCCGGAGCGGTACTGAAGGCCGTGCTCAGGCACAGTAATTTTCCCTATACGGTGGCGCTGTTCCTGCTGGGACTGGCGGTCGGGATATGCGACCGCACGGGGGTGTTCGATGCGCTGCCTTCGGTCGGAGCGGCCGTAAAAGGCGTGGCTGACACGAATCCCGATTTCATTCTGTACGTATTTCTGCCCGTCCTGATTTTCAATGCGGCCTACGAAATGGACATGCACGTCTTCCGCAAGACGCTGGCCAACGCGACGTTGCTGGCCGTGCCGGGACTCGTGCTGTGCATGGCGCTGACGGGACTGCTGCTGGTCGGTATCGGCGTCATCGTGCCGGGCTACGGACAGTGGAACTGGTCCTTCGCACTGATGTTCGGGGCGCTCATCAGCGCGACCGATCCGGTAGCTGTCGTCGCCCTGCTGCAGGAACTCAAGACCAGCAAACGGTTTTCGACGCTGGTCGATGCCGAATCGTTGCTCAACGACGGTTCGGGCCTCATCTGTTTCATGCTCTTTTTCGGAGCCTACACCGCCTCCGGTTCGGGCGGGGGCATGTCTCCCCTGCCCGAGTTCGTCAAAGTGGTTGCGGGAGGCATCATACTGGGATGGCTGGCGGCGCGTGCGGCCGTCGGATTCATCACGCGCATCGGTTCGGACGAGACGGTGCAGAACAGCGTGATCATTCTCTCGGCTTACCTCACGTTTATCCTGACGCAGTATTATCTGGGCATTTCGGGGATCATCGCACTGGTGGCATTCGGGCTGACCGTCGCCTACACGGGGCGTCCCCGGCTCGAACCGCAGGTCAATGCGTTCATGGGCAAATTCTGGGAATTGCTCACTTATATCGCCAACACACTGGTTTTCATTATGGTCGGAGTGGTGATCGCGGCCAGGGTGCATTTCTCGTGGATCGATCTGGGCGTGCTCGTGCTTATCTATGCGGCGCTCAATGCGATCCGTTTCGTTATGATCCGAGCGTTCTATCCGCTGATGAAGCGGTCGGGGTACGGTCTGAGCGACCGCGAAACGATCATTCTCAGCTGGGGCGGACTGCGCGGCGCGCTGGGCATGACTCTGGCGCTGATGGTGTCCAATACGCCGGCCATTCCGGAGACCATCCGAGGCCATGTGCTCTTTTTTACGGCCGGCATCGTCACGCTGACGCTCGTGTGCAATGCCACGACGATGCGCTGGCTGCTCCGGCGGCTGGGATTGACGCAGGTCCCGTCGGCCCGGACGACGATCCAGACGAGACTCCGCGAAAACATCCGGGAAGGCTCCGAAAAATACCTCGAACGGCTGCGGCGGCACGATTCGCTGCGCGGAGCCGACTGGAATGCCGTGAGCCGTTATCTCCCTCCGGTTCCTCCCGAGACGGCGGACGAAGCGCGTCCGTCGGACCTGACGAACGAGATCCGGCTGCGGGTACTGGTCAAAGAAAAAAACGCCTGCCGGGAGCTATTCGAATCGGGCACCCTGTCGCAGGCTTCGCTCCGGCGACTGACCGACTCGACCGACGATCTGCTCGACCGGGACGGGACCGTCGGGCTGGATGACCGGGCCTCCGTTTTCGATTCTTTCGAACGGTCGCTGCTCCGGCCCGGCCGATTCCGGCTGCGCCGGTGGCTGGGGATATGCCGCTGCAAACGCATCGGCCGGCTCTACGATCTGGGGCACGGATTCATCGCTCTTCAGCGCGGCGATCTGGCTCTGCTGAACGAACTCGCCGCGACGCAGGTGACAGAAGAGGGACAGGAGGAGATATGGCGGACACTGCGTACGGAAGTGGAACGCAATATCGGACGCATGGAACGGACGATGGCCCGACTGGCGGAGAATTACCCGAAAGCCTACCGGCGCGCGCTCACCGACCGGGCCGTCCGCATGCTACTGGGCAACGAACGCAAGACGATAGGCCGGCTGCTTGCCGAGGGCGTGCTGTCGCCCGAAGGTGCCGAAACGATGCTCGCCGATACGGAACGCCGTGCCGACGGGCGGCAGAAGCGGATGTGCACCGAGTCCTGACCGGGGGATACTCCGTTTCGCGGCCATCCTCGCCGACGACTTCACCGATTTTCGGCCCGGCCGTCGTAACGAACCGCATGCGCGACCTGCAACGGTCCTCCGAACATCTTCCGTCGTTTTGAACGGTACGGCTTCCGCGCCGGCGGCACGTCGTTTCTGGAGCGGATGTTTGTTCGAAACGGGAAAGTTCGCTATCTTCGTCATAACGGCAGGAAAGCGGACCTGTCCGCCGCCGTCTATTTTCCGGAATCCTATGCAAGTAAGAATGGAAGAGAGCTGGAGGCGCCGCCTGCAGCCGGAGTTCGACAAACCCTATTTCGAGCGGCTGACGGCATTCGTCAGAAGCGAGTACGCCCGGGCGCACGTGCTGCCGCCGGCCCGGCAGATATTTCATATTTTCGACAGTTGTCCTTTCGAAAAAGTCCGGGTCGTGATTCTCGGACAGGACCCCTACCCGACTCCGGGACAATACTACGGCGTCTGTTTCTCCGTTCCCGAAGGCGTGGCCATACCGGCTTCGCTGGCCAATATTTTCAGGGAGATCCATTCCGACCTGGGAAAATCCCTGCCCGTTTCGGGCAATCTGGACCGTTGGGTGAGGCAGGGCGTTTTTCCGATGAATTCCGTATTTACGGTGCGGGCGCACGAGTCCGGTTCGCACCGCGACAAAGGCTGGGAGACGTTCAGCGACGCAGTGATCGAAAAGTTGAGC
>UROX01000127.1 GCA_900549685.1 uncultured Alistipes sp. | reverse complement strand
GTAAGGAATCGGCTGCGGTTTACACACAGAACAACCGTCCCGAACTGGCCGAAAACGAGCTGGCCGAAGCTGCCGAATTGGAAGTGTTCATGCCGCGCCAGCTGAGTGCAGAGGAACTCGAAACGGCACTGAAAGCCATTATCGAACAGGTCGGAGCCAAAGCTCCTTCGGATATGGGCAAAGTGATGGGCGTGGCGACCAAACAGCTCGCCGGGCAGGCCGACGGCCGGACGATCTCCGAGACGGTCAAAAAACTGTTGCAATAATCCCTTCGCGGATCCGCTTTTCGCCGTCCGGCTCCTGAATATCGGGGAGTCGGACGGCGGTCTTTTTTCGGGAAAGCCGGCGGCTGCACGGTGCGGTCTGCCCGGGAGAGAGCCGGGGGCGCGGACATATCGGGTGCGATATGAGACTCCCGGTCTCCGACTTTCGTTCGGTACGGCCATTGGAAACTCTTCGGACGGACGTTCGGGTTGTTCCTCTCCTCGAAAGGCAATGGCGTCGAATGTCTCGAAGCTTCCGGCCGCATTTTAGATCCGGCCGCGGGGATTGCGGCATAGGTCACGGTTCCGAAGCGGCTCCTCTTCCGCTTCGGTGTGGTGGCAAGGCTCGATCCGGAAAGTTCGGAGAATACGCTTGGTATAATCGTGTTTGGTCGTGTAGACGGGTTTGCCCCGTTTATTGTCACCCCGGAGCCTGAGATGGCGGTGTGGAGAATTTTCGAACGGGCATTTCTCGGCCGGATGTTGTTCTCGTGTCGTTTTCTGCGAGACATGCCGTGAGGCCATTGCTTTCGGTCGTCGCCGCGTGCGGGCCGGATTCTTTCGCATACGGAAAACTCGGGTGGGCATCCGGGCGGATTGCTGTTTTCGGTGTCTCGGGCAGGGGTAGACGGCATGAAAAAATCCCGGTCGAAACCGGGATTTTCAGAAGGTATGCGAGGCGGACCGGAAATCAATAGGTGATCGTCCGGACGATCGTATTGCCGGCATAGCCGGAAATGTCCATTTTCACCCAGTTGTTCCGCTCGTCGTACGTGTAGTTCATCCGTGAGGTCCGTCCGTTGTCTGCGTCGGTGACCGAAGCGACATCGAGGTTGTCGTTGTAGGTCATCAGCGAGGAAGGCTCGCCGTAGACTTCGGCGACCGTATCGATGAAGTCGTCGTTGTAAAAGATATTCAGAATGCGTTGTCCCTCGATGGATTGAATGTGTTGCAGCAGGTTGCCGTTGTGCGGATTGACCGTGAACGTGCCGTCTATCGTGCCCCAGTAGTCGAAGCGGTTCGTGGCGGTGAATCCGTTTTCGAGCGTGAAGGTCTCTATCTCGTCGTCGTCCCAGAAGATCGAGCCTTCGCTCTGCGTCGTTCGGACGACGAACCGGTCCGTGACGGTCGCGCCAGAGCGGTTCGTTGTCGTTACGTCGATCGTTTCGAGGTCTTTGATGAAACGCGGCAGCCAGATGTTGTAGTCCGCGTTGAACAGCAGCCCGATGTTGTTGAACAGGTTGTCCGTGCTGATGTACTGCCCGTGCGTGCCGTACCCGATGTGCAGGCTGTTGTCGCCGCAAACGAGGTCCGTGAGGCGGTGCTGGTCGTCGTAGCCGAGTGTGTAGTTCAGTGTGGCGCCCTGGGCGTTTTCGCGGCGGAAAGCCGTCAGCATTCCCGCTTCGTCGAATTTGAGGTCGCTCAACGATACGATGGAGTTATTGACGTACATGCCGAAGAACGATACGCCTTTGACCGCTCCCCACAGGTTCATGCGCGAGAGCGACGAACGGTCCCATATCACGGCCGCCTCGCCCTGCTGTTCCACGACGATTTCGACATCTTCCACGCCCTCGCCGGCGACGACGATCTTGCCGGTTCGCTCCAGGCCCGTCGTGTTGTAACCCGTATGGACGGTGAAGCTGCCGTCACCGTCGCCCTCGTTGTCTTTCAGTGTGATCCATTCGGTTTCCGTGCGGGCTTCCCACCGCACGTTTTGCGCGCTGACGTGTATCGTCTGTTCGGATATTTCCCGGGCCGGAAGGACGAGCCGCCCCGTATCGACGCTCAGGGCGAGCGAAAGGGCGGCCTGAAAAACGCTCACCGTCACCGGACGTACACCCTCGCCCGAAACGACGATCTCGGCCTCTCTCGGCTCGGTGTTCCGGTTGGGCTGGGCCGTTACCCGGACAATGCCGTCGGAAGTGCCCTCGACATTTTCGAGCGTCAGCCATTCTGCGGCCGCAGAGGCTCTCCAGCGGATGTTTTCGGCCCGTACTCCGATGGTTTTCGCCGCATCGGGCACGGCGGTGAATTCTATCCGTTCGGGGGTGACACTCAGCATACCCGTCGGTTGCTCGTCGTCTTTGCCGCATGCGGCCAGCATGAAGGCGAAAAAGGTCAGAATGAGTAATTTTTTCATATGGTTTCGGTTGTCGTTGTTTCGGTCGATGTCCGGCGCGGCCGCCGTTCCGGGCCGGACGACGAAGTGCGGGACGTTTTTTCCGTTGCCGGCATGCAGACGGCTTTCCGGTAGTCGGGCGTATGTTTACGATACGGGTGGGCCGGTGTCGGATTTTCCGGTCCGCCCTTTGCTCCCCCCCGCGACTGTGTATCCGTCCAGCCGCCGGTTCCGCTCTCGCGGAAGTCCGTAGCTACGGTCCGGAGAACGCCCCTGTATGGCCGGGGCGCGGATATACGGAAGCATATCGCCGCACCTCGCAAATGTAAACGAAATTCGTCGGAAAAACAATTCGGCCGGAACGGGTTGTGAATCAAAAATTTTTCATTAGATTTGTTATCGCGAGGAAGCCGCGGAACGAGACTCTTTCCCCGAAAAGCGGGGAAGCGTGTTCCGTCCGTAAGATTCATATCTATTATATCCAACATCTGTATCTTTCGCCGTCTTCGGAACGGAGCGGCATTTTCTGGCGGACGGAGCGGTCCCGGGACCTCCTTATCACACAAATCCCAATGGTGCGAGATGAAAAGAATTTTTCCGCTCGTCGCGATATGTATATCCTTATGTTTCCGTTCGCCTGCGCAGGACGGACCTTCGGTTCCCGACAACTGGGAAATCCGCGGAGAGGAGCGTTCCGCCGGCGGTGAGCGGGACGATACCGAAGCCGAGGCATGGTTGTCGGCCCCTCTGTCGGCCTACGGTTCGCCGTTTGCGGCCTTGTCCCGCTACCGTTTTTCTTTCGTCCGTTATCGCCGGAGGGGATACGATTTCTCCGCCGACCGCGCATCGCTCGACGGTATCGAACTTTCCGATCCAGTTTCCGGAAATATGTACTGGAGCGTTCTGTCGGCGCTTCAGTATGCGCCCGTGGCCTCGGAAGAGCGCTTCGGCGGCAGCCCTTCCGCATCGTCCGCGGGCGGGGAGGCGCAGGTGCGCGAATATTCGGCCGGCGATATGTCCTCGCTGCGGGGCGGCCGTGCCGGGTGGATGTTCGCCGACAGGAAATTCCGTCAGGGCTTCCGGCTCTCGCTCGCGAGCGGTACGTTTGGCGGCCGGTGGGCCGTGACGGGCGCGCTGACCCGCCGATGGGGGTTCGACCGTCATGTCCGGGGCGTGTTCGCCGACGATTGGACGCTGTTCGGTTCGGTATCCCTGCGTCCCGCCGCGCACCATACGCTGTCGGTCGTTTTTCTCGAAGCACCCTCCGAGCGGGGACTGCGCAGCGCGACCTTCGGCGAGGCTTTCGAGCTGACGGGCGACAGACTCTACAATCCGGCATGGGGCATGTGGCGGGACAGGGTCCGTTCCGCCCGTGTGAGGTCCGAACGGATGCCGATGGGGGTATGCTCGTGGCGGTTCGATCCCGGCGGCGATTTTTCGGCGACGGTCTCCGTTTCGGGGCTTTGGGGCGAATCGGCCGTTACGTCGCCCGACTGGTACGACGCGTCCAATCCCTATCCCGATTATTATCGCTACATGCCCGGATTTTATGACGATCCGGCGGTCGCCGGTGCGGTGCGGGAGGCCTGGCGGTCGGGCGACGGCCGGTATACGCAGATCGACTGGAACGAGTGTCTGCGGACCAACGATCCCACCGGTGCGGCCCGCTATATCGTGGGCAGTTCGGTAGACCGTTTCCGTCACTTCCAGGCGGCGGCTCTCTTCTCGTACCGTATCGCGCCCCGGACGGAACTTCGCGGAGGAGCGAGAGGGCGCCTTCAGCAGACGCACCGTTTCCGCCGGTTGGAGGACCTGCTCGGTGCGGCCTGTCTGATCGACATCGATCCTTATCTTTCGGACGATCCGGAGTTCGGCGACCGGGCGGACAACGATGTCCGTTATCCCGGCCGCAGGGTGGGTGAGGGCGATAGCTACGGATACCGGTACGATCTTCTCTGCCGGCGTTACGAAGGTTGGGCGACACTTTCTTCCGGCAGCCGCAACGGCCGCTGGAGCGGTTATGCCGGGCTGCGGGGCTGTCGGACTGTTTTTGGTCGCCGGGGACATTACGAAAAGGCGCTTTTCCCCGGCGAGCTTTCCCTGGGGCGTTCGCCCGACGTGCGTTTCGTCGATTATCGTTTCTGTGCGGGGGCGGAATGCCGCTTTTCGCCGCGCCGTTCGCTGGCTCTGGATCTGTTCTGCGGCAGCGAGGCTCCGCAGGCGGACGACGTTTTTCTGGCGCCGGAGACTCGCCGCACGACGGTCGGGGCACCCCGCTCCGAACGCTCCGCCGGAGGCGAGCTGCGCTACCGCGTCTCGGGCCGGTGGGCGACATTCACCCTGTCCGGCTATGCGACGCTCAGGAGCGGCGGGACACGGATTTACCGATACTATGACGATCTTTCGTCGCTCTACTGCCGGATGGCGCTCGAGGGGATCGACCGTACCTATGCGGGCGTCGAGCTGGGTGCCGAATTCGATCTTGCGCCCCGTCTGAGGTTTTCCTGTGCCGCGGCCTGGTCGCACGATACGTACCGCAGCGATCCGCAGGCCTCGATCTTTTCCGATCGGGACGACCGTCTCGTGGAGCGGGCGCCGGCCATGCTCAAGGGGTTTCTCGTCGGCGAATCGCCGGCCCGGACCGCGGCGGCGGAATTGCGGTACAGCGGACGGAAGATGTGGACGGCCTCGCTTTCGGTCGCCTGTGCGGGCGGCCGCGTCCTGTCGCCCGCTCCGCTGCGGAGGATGCGCCGGGTGTACGATTATGCGCTCTCGGACGAAGAGGTGCACCGGCTGGCGGAGCAGGAGCGCCTGCCGGAGGCTTTCGATCTGGGACTCTTCGTGAGCAAGACGTTCGATCTGGGCGGCCGCTACCTGTCGCTGAACGGATCGGTCTCGAATCTGCTCGACCGGCGCGATACGGTGTACAGCGGATACGAACCCATGCGGCTGCGCCTCGGCGGGTCGGGTACTACGCGCAGCATCGCGCCCTTCGCGTCGAAGTATCTGTATGCCTACGGGCGGACTTATTATCTGACGGTCAATTTCATATTCCGATGAGAAAGCTGACGGTTCTTCTGTTTGCGGCCGTCGTGGCCGGATGCGGCTACGACGATTTCGATTCCGTCGTGCCGGCAGCCGATACGGTCTCGCTGCCCTGCATGACGATTGCCCAGCTGCGCCAGCGGTGCGTGGCAGGCGCGTTTGTTCCGCAGGGTACGGGGATCGTTGTTTCCGGTTATGTGACGACCTCCGACAGTACGGGTAATTTCTTCCGCAGTTTTTTCATCGAGGACAACACCGGGGCGGCGGAAATCATGGCCGGACGATACGATCTTTACGGAACGTATCCTCCGGGCAGCCGGGTGTCCGTCCGGCTCGACGGTCTGCTGGCCGTCGTGGACGAAGGGGTGTTGAAGATCGGTCTGGGTACGGCCGCTTTGTCCCGTCCGGCGTATATGGACAGCCGTGTGGTGCTCGACCGGCACGTTTCGCGGTGGCCGGAGCGTATCGTGCCCGTACCGTCCGCAGTATCGCCCGGAGCATGGTCCGACGGGAAGACGGGGTGTCTGGTGCGCGTCGCCGGTCTGAGGCTCGATGCGGTGCGCGATACGACATGGGCCGTTCCTGCGGCTCTTTCGCCCGGAGGCGTTCCCCGTAGCGCTTCGCTCAAGTTCGGGACGTTCCGGGGCGACTCGATCTATGTGCTTACCAGCGGTTATGCTTCTTTTGCAGCCTGTACGGTGCCCCGCGCGTCGGTGACGCTGACGGGCATTCTGTTGCAGGGACAACAGAACGGGAGGACGGTGTATCAACTTAAAATGAGAGATTTGAACGATGTACAGACGGATTCTTTGCCTGCTGTCGGCGGCTCTGGCATGGAGCTGCACATCCCGTGATCCGCTGCCCGAAGCCTCGGGCGGTTCTCCGGACAGGGAGCCTTCGGGACCGGATGCGACCGTCGTGTCGGTCGCCTATCTCCGCTCGCTTTACCGGGGATACCCGCTTACGGTCGAGCAGGAGTGGGAGGTGCACGGCACGATCACGGCCAACGACCGTTACGGAACGTTTCCGTGGACGCTGGTCGTGCAGGATGCGGGTGGAGGAATCGAGATCAAGGCCGGCGGCGAGGGCCTTTTCGAACTTTACCCCGTGGGGCAGCCCGTGCGGCTCTCCTGCCGGGGACTGGTGCTGGGCGGATACGGCGGAGCGGTGTCGCTGGGCGCCCCTTCGGACGATCCGGCCTACGAGAACGGATTCATCGGCCGCGAGGCCTTGCTTTCGCGCCTCAAAGCCGACGGAGAGATGGTCGATACGCGTCCTGTCGTGCTGACATTCGCCGAATTGGAACTGTCGCATCTCGGGAGGCTCGTGGCGTTCGACGGCGTGCAGTTCGTCGAAGGAGCCGCTCCGGCGAGCTGGGGCGACGGAGAACGCGACGTCGATCGCCATCTGGTCGATCGGGCAGGCGACACGCTGATCGTCCGTGTGCCCCGGCAGGCCGATTTCGTCGCCCGGACGTTGCCCGCGGGCAGCGGATATATCGAGGGCATCCTGTCGGTTTTCAACCGTCGCTATCAGCTGCGGTTGGTTTCGCCGAAAAATGCGGTGATGGAATCGCCCCGGTTTTAGGATCGGCCGGACGATTGTCCGGTAAAGCGCCTCCTGCCGTCGATGGACATATAGTCCGGAAATATTCCTGGAATGCGGAAGAACCGTATTCTATGAATGTTTTTCAGTATTTTTTGAACGTTCGACGGCCCTGGCCATATCTTTGCCCAGATCATAGGCCTCCTTCAGTTCGAGCGGGAAGATGTCGGTGCGATACTCCCTTTTCTGTGTCTCGTCGAACACTTCTGCCTCGTATTTGGAATAATCGTCGAACTGATAGGTATTGTAGGCGCACACCCTGCGAGGCTCGCGGAATACATGGCCGATAAAATGTTCCGTATTGGCAAGCACCCGGTCGGGACACATTTCCTTAGGCACGTTCATCGTATAGATCGTCGCCACTTGCGTTTTGTTGGT
>UROX01000126.1 GCA_900549685.1 uncultured Alistipes sp. | reverse complement strand
CCCCGAAAAAAACAATCGTTTTCGCACCGTTTCGCCCCAATCGGACCGGAACGGGATTGCAAAACCCGGTCCGGCTGCTTATTTTTGTATGGGACGCCGGAATCCGGAACTGCCGGGGAACACTCCGGGAAACCGATTCCGGCTCCCGAACCCGACCTTAACCTATACCGAACGATAATGAAACCGAAACTGCCCGCCTTACTGCTGTCGCTGCTCTGCGGACTGCACGGCTGCGACACCCCCTCCTCCCGCCTCTCTTTCGAACAGAAAATTCCCGGACCGTATCCGTCGTTGAGCGGATCGTTCTCCGGCGAAGCGGTCGCCCAGTCGCCCGATCCGCTGGTCGCCTACCGATGGGCGGACCCGAAAGCTTCCGACGATCTGGAGTCGTACGTCCTGTACCCCGAATCCGTCGGGACGAACAATCCGGCCCATGCCCGATGGAAGCCGAAGCGCCCGGAGACCGTGGAGGTGTCCGGTCCGTGCGAACTGATGTTCGACTTCGGCAGAGTGAGCGCCGGCTGGCTCGAATTCGACGCCGAGGGACTGGACGGGGCGGAAATCGAAATGAGCATCAGCGAATTCAACGAACCGGCTGTGTTCAACGCCGGATCGGAACATCCCCGCAAAACCGCCGTTCCGGTGCGCTACGGCGACACCTACCGGCTGGAACTCAACCAGGACCTCTACGAAGGCGTACGGTTCGGCTGGATACACGTCCGCCGCATCGGCCGTCCCGTCACGCTATCCGACGTGCGGCTGGTCTGCCAGATCAAACCGACCAACTACGAAGGCAGCTTCGCCTGCAGCGATACAATGCTCACCCGGATATGGTACACCGGAGCCTACGATGTGAAGCTCAACCTGCTGAAAGACTATTTCGGAGCGATCCTCATGGAGAGAAGCGACCGCCACTCGTGGACCGGCGACGCCCATCCTTCGCAGGCCGCGTCGATGGTGGCGTTCGGAAATTTCGATTTCGTGCGGACGAACCTGTTCTATACTTCGACCCAGTTCAACGGCATCGCAGCCTATTCGCTCTACTGGGTGCTGAGTCTGATCGACTATTACGACTACACGGCCGACCGGGCTACGCTCGACTCGCTGACCGAAAACGCCTGCGGGAAACTGGACGCAGCCTATGCCCACTACGAAAACGCACCCTCGCTACAGTTCTACGGCTGGGACGAGCGGCTGGGAGCCGGATTCGAACATCCGGACGGAGAGGAAACCCGCACGGCCTACAAAATGCTGTCCATCCGGGCATGGAGAGAATTCGCCCGGACAATGGCCCATGCGGGCCGCACCGATCTGGCCCGGAAATACCAAGGCTACGCCGACGAAAAAATCGAAGCGCTTCGGCAAACCGGTACGTGGACTTCGGCATTGGGCATTCATGCGGCAGCCGATGCCGTGAACGCCGGATTCGCCGATCCGGCGGAGCAGGCCGCATTGTGGGAAACCGCTTTCTCCGACCGGCTGCAAAGGCTTTCCTATTCTCCGTTCAATCAATATTTCATCATGCAGGCAATGGCCCGCATGGGGCGTTACGACGAAGCTCTCGCCACGGCGGACGACTGCTGGGGCGGACAGATCCGTTACGGCGGAACGACCTTCTTCGAGGTATACCGGCCCTGCTGGAACGATGTGATCGTCCGCAACGGCGCTCCGGTCAATAACCAGTGCGGCTACACGAGCCTCACCCATCCGTGGAGCGCGGGAATCGTCAAATGGCTTTCAGAAGAGATTCTCGGCATCAAACCGCTCGCTCCGGGTTTTGCCCAGTTCAGCGTCACGCCCCGCCTCTCGGCCGCCCTGACATGGGTCGAAGGCAGCGTACTGACTCCCCACGGGACGATCCGCGCTTCGTTCGATCTCGAACGGAACCGGGCGGAAATAACGGTTCCGGAAGAAACCACGGCCCGGATCGGCCTGCCCAAAGCCGGGCAGAAGGTCGGTTCCGTCACGGTGGACGGACAGCCGGTCGCACCGCTCGGCGAAGACTCCGCATTCGTCTACATCGCCCTGGAACGACCGGGACGGCACCTCATCGAAACGAGCTGTACGGGGACTCTCGCCGAACCGGTGCGCGAGCCGCTGCGATATGCCTACGAAAACATTCCCGTACAAGACTCGACCACAGGAGGCAACTGGCGGGGCATTTACGGCAGTCGGGGACATATCCTGTGCAACTACGACGGCGACGGCAGGCACAGGACACAGCTACCGGATTTCATAGCAAGCGTCGTCTTCGCGAAAAACGGCGACCGATGTCTGCATACGGGCACCGCCGACACACGGGCGCCCGAATCGGACCGCCCGGACGAAACCGTACGCAACATAGGCACTGCATTCACGCTCGATCCGGCCCCCTGCAACCAGACCATGACGATCGACATCGAAAGCCGGGACGCCACCCCTTACCGGATCGCCCTGTATTTCATCGACTGGGAACGGGACGGACGCCGCTCGGCCGTCGAGGTTTTCGATCTGAAGAACAAAGAGCTGCTGATGCCGGTGCAGATCGTAGACCGTTACGGCGAAGGGAAATATGTCATCGTCGAGGCCGACCGTTCCGTCCGTCTGCGCATCAACCAGGTCCGCGGGACGAACGCATCGCTCGGAGCGCTGTTTTTCGACTGATCCGCCGGCGTCCGCACACGGCCCGGTTCGGAGATTCCGGAACCAATCGTCGCTCCATAGCCGGCCGCAGGCTATCGCAACCGCGGAACGTATCTCGCCGGACCGGCTTTCCCGCTCCGGCGAAAGCACGGGACAGGAAAGTGTCGGCCCTGCCGACCGACGTGAACGGACCTAAGTCCCGGGGCGCCAGGTTATGAAATATGAAAAAAGAGAACCGTCGGACGGTTCTCTTTTTTCGTAACGTATTATTTCCGGACGAAACACGGCTTTCGCAAAGGAGAATCCGGCCGCCCGTTCCGTGCCCGGCTATCGGAGGAAGAACAGTTCGGAAGGACGGACACCCACCTCGAACGTATTCAGAATTTTCCCGTCGAGACCGTACTCATAGACCCGTCCGGCGGAAACGCCGTCCCGGGCATCGCAGACATACAGGGTCTGCTGACGCGAAAGCCCCGTAAAGGTCAGCGATTCCACCTCGTCGCAATAGAACAGCGGAGCGGGATCGGGCAGGGGAGTCGGCTCGATTTCCGACGCATCCGCACCGGCCGCTTTCACCGCAGCCTCACCCGGCTGCGATGCGATCCGGAGCGAGAACACCGCTTGGCGACCGTCTTTTTCTGCATTGAAATAAAGATATTCCTGATTCGTATCCACCGACAGGAAACCGTTCGTGGCATCGATGCCCGACACATCGAGCGCATACCGCACCACCGGCGTACCGCTCTCGCGAGCCAGACCGGTCAGAGCAGCAGGCGAAAGCACCCACACCAGCGAAGGGGTACAAACGGGCTTCGATGCAACGGAAGCCGGCGCATCGATCTCCTGCACCTCGTTTTCCGTTCCGCTCAGACCGATCGTATAGACCCGATCTCCGCCGGCCACGAACAGCTTCGTCTGCTTTTCGGACATCGTGCCGTTCTCAACCATCCGCCCCACGGGACGTCCCAGCTCGATCTCTTTGACGATCTTGTCGGTGCGCGTATCGACGAAAAAGACGGAACGCAGTTCGGCATCCGAAACGGCAACCTTATAATCGTCCGCCAACAGAGCGTACTGGAAACGGGTTCTTTCGGTCAGATGAGCGATAGCCGCTTCCTGTCTGTGAGTCGTCAGGTGGAGGATACCGATTTTTCCCGGATCGTCGTAAACCACCCATATCTTTCCCTGAATCACCTCGACGGAACGGATCGTCCCGGAAGATTCCGCCGGCAGGATGTCGTCCACGACCGAATTGTCGCGCATGATGGCGGACACCCCGGAACGGCCGTTCTGCCCGCGATTCACGACGAATACCTTTTCCAACTTATCGTCGGGCACCTGCGGAACAGAACCGTCATCGGATTTATCGCAGGACGCCAAACCTGCCAACACAGCAGCCGCAGCCGCAAAAAAAACGAATGCTTTTGTCTTTGTCATAATTTTTCGAAAGTACGACCGTCGGGTCGGAACATAATATCATATTAATGCGACGAAAGTACGAATTATTGTGCGCACCCCCAAAATACGGACGGCCGGCCCGGCGACCGTTCCCTGCGAAATATTTGGTACCTTTGCCGTACCCGCCGCATACCGAACCCTGCCGATGAGAAACAACGGAATCTACCACATACTGGCCCTCGCGGCCGTCGTCATCTGGGGAACGACTTTCGTATCGACCAAAATCCTTCTCCGGGAAGGACTCTCGCCGTCCGAGATCATGTTTTTCCGTTTCCTGATCGCCTATGTCGTCCTGAAAGCGGTCTCGCTGAGAACGAACCCGCCTCTGCGCCTCAGAGACGAACTGCTGTTCGCGGCAGCGGGCATCAGCGGAGGTTCGCTCTATTTTCTGACCGAAAACACGGCCCTGCAAATCGCACCGGCTTCGGACGTCGCGCTGCTGCTGGCTACATCGCCGATCCTTACGGTGCTGCTGTCGAAAATATGGCTCGAGAGGACGGAGCCTTTCGGGCGCTCGCTGGGGTGGGGTGCACTGCTCGCTCTGAGCGGTGTGGCTCTGGTCGTCTACAACGGGAATTTCGTACTGGACATCCATCCGCTGGGCAACCTGCTGACACTCGTCGCCTCGCTGATGTGGGCGGCCTACAACATCTGTCTCAAAAAGCTCGATCAGCGTCACACCACGCTCGAGATCACGCGGAAAGTTTTCTTCTACGGTCTGCTGACGCTGAGTCCCGTCTTTCTTTTCGCCCCTCTGCGGACAGGCAACCGCCTGCCGCACACTCCGACCGTACTCATCCATCTGCTGTTTCTGGGGCTGGTCGCCTCGCTGTTCTGCTATGCGATCTGGAACCTGGCGGTCAAACGGCTGGGAACGGTCCGCACGAGCAACTATATCTACCTCGTACCGCTGGTATCGCTCCTCTGCTCGGCACTGATCCTGCACGAAAAGATCACGCCGCTGGCCATCGCGGGAGCCGCCCTGATTCTGGGCGGAGTCTACGTAGCCGAACACGGACTGCGGCCGAAAAAACCACTCCGCGACATACCGAACACACAACGCTTATGACAACGACTTCTTTTTCTATCCGTCCCGCCTGCGAACAGGATGCGGGCCTTATCTTCCGGTTCATACAGAAAATGGCCCGGTACGAAAAACTCGAACACGAAGTGGACACCTCGGAAGCCGCGCTGCGCCGCGCGCTTTTCGAAGAGAAACAGGCCGAAGCCATTATCGGCGAACTCGAAGGAGAGGCCGTAGGCTTCGCGCTGTATTTCCACAATTTCTCCACGTTCCGCGGCCAGCGCGGACTCTATGTCGAAGACATTTTCGTGGACGAAGCCTACCGGGGCCGGGGATACGGCAGACGCATGCTGTCGCATCTGGCCGCAATCGCCGCAAAACGCCGGTGCCGTCGCATGGAATGGATCGTGCTCGACTGGAACGCCCCGTCGATCGCTTTCTACCGCTCGCTCGGAGCCGTAGCGATGGACGAATGGACGGTTTTCCGACTCGGCGAGGACGATATACGACGGCTGGCAACACACGACCCGAACTCCGTATCCGAAAAATAAAACACCGAACATTATGATTATAGACGAAAGAACGAGCCGTTCGGAAACCGTAACGGCCCTCGCCCGGTCGATCATGGCGGCCGGACGGACGGCGCCCAAAAGCAAAGGCGTCGATCTGATCGAAATCGCGACGATCACCGGAGAGGAGATCGCCCGGCTGGCCGAAGCGACCCGAATAGCGGGAGAAGAGAACGGCATGAAATTTTTCCTGCGCGACGCCGACAACATCCTGCATGCACAAGCCGTCATCCTCGTCGGCTCGCGCACCTCGCCCATGGCGCTCGACTGCGGCTACTGCGGCTTTCCCAGTTGTGCGGCCAAAAACGCACAGCCGGCCGTACCCTGTGCGCTGAATTCGGTCGATCTGGGTATCGCCATCGGTTCGATGACGGCCCGGGCAGCCGATCTGAGGGTGGACTGTCGGGTCATGTACTCGGTGGGGGCGGCAGCCGTACGGCTCGGCCTGCTGAAAGATTGCCGGACGATTTTCGCCATCCCGTTGAGCATATCCTCCAAAAATCCTTTTTTCGACCGACAAACCAACCGATAAACACGACAGGAACGATGTACAACGACGAAATACGCCCGGAACTGCACCGCCGCTGGGACACCCTGCGATCCGCCCTGGCGGAACAGGGCGGCGACGCTCTGCTCGTAACGACCAATGCGAACCTGTTCTACGTCTCCGGCCGGGTTTTCAGCGGCATGGCCTATCTGACGCCCCAGAGCAACCCGCTTTTTTTCGTCCGTCGTCCCACGGGACTCTCGGGCGAAGAGGTGATCTACATCCGCAAGCCCGAAGAGATGGCCGAACGACTCGCCGAACGCGGCCTTCCGCTACCGGAAACGCTGTTCCTCGAATCCGACTCGGTATCGTATAACGAATACCTGCGGTACACGAAGATTCTCCGCCCGGCGAAAGTCGAAAACGGCACAAGACTGCTCCGCAGCGCCCGGAGCATCAAGAGTCCCTACGAAATCGCGAAGCTGAAGGAATCGGGACGGCTGCATGCTGAACTATACCGGCAAATTCCCTCGCTTTACCGCCCCGGAATGACAGACATCGAACTCTCCGCCGCCATCGAATACCGGAGCCGGAAGCTCGGATCGCTGGGCATTTTCCGCATTTTCGGACAGAGCATGGAAATTTTCGTAGGCAGCCTGCTGGCCGGCGACAATGCCGACACGCCTTCGCCCTACGATTTCGCCCTCGGCGGAGCGGGACTAGACAACTCCCTGCCCGTGGGCGGCAACGGCACACGGTTGAGCGAAGGCATGAGCGTCATGGTCGATATGGGCGGCAATTTCACGGGATACATGACCGACATGACGCGTGTGTACTCCATCGGCCGGCTACCCGAACTCGCATACAAGGCCCACGAGACGGCTCTGGAAATCGAACAGACCGTCATCGACACGGCTACACCCGGCACACCGGCGGCCGAACTTTACGACCGGGCTATCCGGATCGTTTCGAAAGCGGGACTGTCCGACTATTTTATGGGGCACCGGCAACAGGCCGGATTCATCGGCCACGGCATCGGTATCGAGATCAACGAATCGCCGGTCTTCGCCCCGCGATCGAAAGATATCCTCCGCCCGGGCATGGTGTTCGCCCTCGAACCCAAATTCGTCATCCCCTCCGTCGGCGCCGTCGGCATCGAAAACAGCTTCGCCGTCACCGACTCGGGACTCGAACGATTCACCGTCCTCGACGAGGCCATCCTGCCGCTGGAGTAAGCAAAGAAGCAATGGCACACCGAAACGGACATATCCCGCGAGCCACCCTCAGCAGAAAAACGGGACGGTCCGCGACGTGTCGCCCCAAAAGAGTCCGGTAATCAGCAGGGTAACGAAAGGCTCGATT
>UROX01000125.1 GCA_900549685.1 uncultured Alistipes sp. | reverse complement strand
CAGAGCACGGCGATACGCCGTGCTCTGCTTTTGTCGTATTTCGGAACTCCGGGGTGTTCCTGAATCTTGTTCCCGGCGGGGAAAAGTATCCCGGGGACCGTTGCCGGCACTTCGGCGGCTGTCGCTCGGGATACGTTTCCCCTTTCGAGTGGAGACAGGCGGAAGTTCCAGCATGATGATGCCTTGCCGTTCGTACGAAATAGCATGCGACGGTCGTGTTTGCGACCGCTCGGGCCATGACGTCTTCGAGTCCGATCTGGGGAGACATGCCGTTCCGGAGCTTTCGAAAAAGGAAACGGTGGAATTCGCCGATTCCGGAAATGCGGGATTGCGGATTCCGCGTCGGAGACGATACCGGCGAAAAAATGCCGGGATCCGGTTTCTCTGGTTCGGATTCAGAACCGCATTTTCCCGATCTGCTTATCGAACGCTTCGACGACATATTCGGCGATTTCGCAATCCTGCGCTTCCGTCCCGCCGCCCACGCCGATGGCGCCGACGAGCTTGCCGTCTACGAACAACGGATAGCCGCCGGCTACGAGCGTAATGCGGGGGTCGTTGGTCTGAATGGCCATCAGCGGGGCGCCCTCGGCCGCATAGGCCGCGACGTCTTTCGTCCTGCACTGTGTGACGGCCGAGGTGTAGGCCTTACCCGGGACGAGCGTTACGCTCAATACCAGAGCGTCTCCGTAACGACGGAAAGCTCGGGGCAGGCCGTTCCGGTCCGCAATGGCGAAACTGATGTCTACGCCGATTTCTTTGCTTTTTTCGCGTGCCGCGAGGCACAGGCTGTCGCACAACTCGTCCGACAGAACCTCTTCGATTCGTACTTCTGTTTTCATTTGAGCCATGGATAATGTCGTGAACAGAATGGTCAGCCATCCTGCGAGCGATAGTTTTTTCATCCGTTCCGGTTTTTGTTACGGATGCGAAAGTACCCTTGCCCGGAAGGGTTTGCAATACGTGATAAATTATTCACAGTATGAATGTTTTCTCACATCGTCCCGAAAACGTATCTTTACGGCTCATCAATTCGACGAGTTATGTATCGGCACAAAATACCTCCTATCGATCCGGACTGCGGTGTCACGATCACGCTTCATGTCATGGGAGGCAAATGGAAACCCTATCTTATCAATTGCATGACCCGGGGCTACCACCGGCCGGTGGAATTCCAACGAATCATAAAAGGCGCGACACGACGGGTGCTCGTACAGCAACTGGGCGAACTGGAGGACAAGGGCATCGTTTATCGGGTGGTTCACGATGTCGTTCCGATGAAAACGGAGTATTTTCTGACGGAACTCGGCGAATCGCTGGTCCCCATCATCCGGATGCTCGACGCATGGGGTGACGAACATCGGGATAGGTTCGACGCGATGGGAAACTTCGTCGCCGCCGGGCGTACATAACGACGTCCGGGCAGGACTTGCAGTTCTATCTTTATAGCGATCGATATTCGTCGCTGCCGCTGTGCTCTGCGGACTGTCGTTTCAAAGTCCCCATACGATGCAGGCGATGCAGTTCCTTATGCACTGCGGCTGCGAATATCGCGGAGGAAATCGGAAAATCGACGGTATACTCGAAATATAGAATGGTCGGAGGAGCGATGTGCGGTGCCGTATATCCGGGAGCGGCTGCGGGAATCGTTACTCCGGATCGTGCCACAGACCGTCCTGCCGGATGAGGGCGACGAGGGCGTCGAGGGCGTCGGCCTGCGGGATGTTGCGTCGCACGACTTCGCGGCCCCGGTACAGCGTGATCCGTTCGGGGCCCGAACCCACGTACCCGTAATCGGCGTCGGCCATTTCGCCCGGGCCGTTCACGATGCAGCCCATCACGCCGATCTTGATGCCTCTGAGGTGCGAGGTCCGCGCCTTGATCGCGGCCAGCGTCCGCTCGATGTCGTAGAGCGTCCGTCCGCAGCTCGGGCAGGCGATGTATTCGGCCTTGCTGATCCGCACGCGGGCGGCCTGAAGAATATCCAGACTCAGCGCGTCGATTTCCGACTGCGGGATCGACGCGTTTCGGTTTTCGATCCGGATGCCGTCGCCGAATCCGTCGATAAGCAGCATGCCCAGATCGGCCGCCGCTTTGATCTGCAACGTTTCGGGATCGGTCTCGTCGTAGCTGCGGGCGATGATGACCGGATTGTCTTTTCCCGATGCCGCCATGTGCAGAAAGGCCGCGCGTTGTTCGGCCACGCCGTTGAGGTTGTCGGTCGTCAGCACGATGACCTTCCCGTCGGGAACGGTGTCGATCGAGCGGATGTCGGCTTCGGCGAATGTCTTCCGGATGTCTTCCGGAATCTCACTCCAGATGACCGGCGGGCGGTTGCCTCCGATGTCGCCGACGGGGCACGAAACGCGCCGGCGGTATGCGCAGGGAGAGTAGAACGATTCGTCTGCGTCGGGAATCGGAGCATGCCGCTCGCGTCCCTCGAAATAAGAGGCCAGTTTGCGGGCCACGGGAATTTCCCGTTCGGGCGCTTCGGTGAGCGACACGCGGATCGTGTCGCCGAGGCCGTCGGCCAGCAGCGCCCCGATGCCGACGGCCGACTTGATCCGTCCCTCGCGGTCGTCTCCGGCTTCGGTGACGCCCAGATGCAGCGGATAACGCATCCCCTCGGCCCGCATCGCGGCGGCGAGCATGCGGTAGGCATGGACCATGACTCGCACGTTGCTCGACTTGACCGACAGCACGACGCGGTCGAAATCCGCCTCGCGGCAACGGCGCAGGAACTCCATGGCCGAGGCCGTCATTCCTTCGATCGTGTCGCCGTACCGGTCTACGACGGAGGGCGACAGCGAGCCGTGGTTTACGCCGATGCGCAGGGCTGTCCCCCGGCGCCGGCAGATGTCCAGCAGCCGGTCGAACTCGCCGTCTTTCTCGTTGAAATTGCCCGGATTGATTCTTACCTTCTCGACATGTTCGGCCGCCTCCAGTGCCGCCGAAGGCAGGAAATGAATGTCGGCCACCAGCGGTACGCGGCATCCCTGTCCGTCGAGCGTCTGCCGGATGCGGCCCAGATTGGCGGCTTCGCGGCGGCCCTGTGCCGTGAGCCGGACGATTTCGCCGCCGGCCTGTACGATGCGCAGCACCTGCCGGGCCGAGGCCTCCGTGTCGTTCGTGTCGGTATTGGTCATCGACTGGATGCGGACGGGATTGTTCCCTCCGATGCCGACCTCTCCGACCCGGACTTCGAGGGTCGGACGGCGGGTATAGCGGGTCAGCGAATCGCAGAATTTTTCCATGGCGAATGCAATTTCCCACAAAGTTACGAAACTCTCCCGGAAGAAACGGTATCTTTGTCTCGGAATAGAACGCGCAGCGATGGGATACATTCTCGACAACGACATCAAATTCCTCACCGGAGTGGGCGAGAAGCGGGCGCAGCTGCTCGGCAAGGAGCTGGGCATCCGCACGCTGGGCGATCTGCTCTACTATTTCCCATTCCGCTACATCGACCGCAGCCGGATATGGCGCATCGGCGAAATCGCCGACGATTCGATGACCTATGTGCAGATGAAAGTGCGCATCACGGGTTTCCGGCATGTCGAGACCGGGGCGAGAAAACGTTTCGTGGCGACCGTGTCGGACGGCAGCGGTACGGCCGAGCTGGTGTGGTTCAAGGGAATCTCGTGGATCGAGAAGCGGCTCGAGCAGGGCCGCGAGTACATCGTCTTCGGACGTCCGTCCTATTTCAACGGTGTGCTGAGTGTCGTCCATCCCGAGGTGGAGTCGGTGCTGGAATACAAGAACCGTTTCCGTTCGTCGGTACAGGGCGTGTACGGGACGACCGAAAAACTCTCCAACGGTCAGCTGGGCAGCAAGGCCATTTACGGACTGATGTGCAACCTCTGGCCCAAAGTCGAGGGGCTGTTGCGCGAGACGCTGCCCGGCGACCTGATTCGGGAGCAGGGGCTTATGCCGCTGCGCGATGCGCTGTACAACATCCATTTCCCGACCTCGCAGCAGGCCCTGCGCGAGGCCGCTTACCGGCTGAAGTTCGACGAACTGCTGGGCATACAGCTCAACATCCTCTCCGAACGGCACAGCCGGACGACTCGCAACGACGGTTTTCTGTTCCCCTCGGTCGGGCGGTTTTTCAATACGTTCTATAACGAGAAACTTCCTTTCCCGCTGACGGGGGCGCAGAAAAGAGTCGTGCGCGAGATCCGGCAGGACACCGTGAGCGGGCATCAGATGAACCGGCTGCTTCAGGGCGATGTGGGCAGCGGCAAGACGCTCGTCGCCCTGCTGGCCATGCTGCTGGCCTGCGACAACGGTTTTCAGGCCTGCATGATGGTGCCGACCGAGATTCTCGCGGGACAGCATTACGCCTCGGTCTCCCGGATGGTCGAGGGTACGGGCGTGCGGGTGGCCCTGCTGACCGGATCGACGAAAAAGAAGGAGCGCACGGCCATCGCCGAGGGACTGCTGTCGGGCGAGATCCATATTCTGATCGGAACCCATGCGCTGATCGAGGACAGTGTGCGGTTCCGCAATCTGGGGTTCGTCGTCATCGACGAGCAGCACCGTTTCGGCGTCGTGCAGCGGGCCCGGCTCTGGGCCAAAAACGAGCGTCCGCCCCATGTGCTCGTTATGACGGCCACGCCCATTCCCCGGACGTTGGCCATGACGCTTTACGGCGATCTGGACGTGTCGGTGATCGACGAGCTGCCGCCGGGGCGCAAACCCGTCCGGACGGTGCATTACCGCGATTCCCATAGACTGAGGGTGTTCGGGTTCATCCGCGACGAGATTGCGAAAGGGAGGCAGGTCTATGTGGTCTATCCGCTCATCAAGGAATCCGAAGGAATGGACTACAAGGACCTCGAGGACGGCTATGCGGGCATCGTGCAGGCTTTCCCGCCGCCCCGGTACGTCACGGTGGTCGTGCACGGCAAGATGAAACCCGCCGACAAGGAGTACGGCATGGACCTGTTCAAAAAGGGTACGGCGCAGATCATGGTCGCCACGTCCGTGATCGAGGTGGGGGTGGATGTGCCCAATGCGACGATCATGGTGATCGAGAGCGCAGAACGGTTCGGCCTCTCGCAGTTGCACCAGCTCCGCGGACGGGTCGGACGCGGAGACGCGCAATCTTACTGCATCCTGATGAGCGGCGACAAACTCTCGTCCGATTCCCGCAAGCGGCTGGGGGCGATGGTGGCTACTTCCGACGGATTCGAGCTGGCCGAGATGGATCTGCGGCTGCGTGGGCCGGGCGATATGAAAGGCACGTTGCAGAGTGGTTCGGCCTTCGATCTGAAGATCGCCAACCTGAGCAAGGATGCGCAGGTGCTGACTGCGGCCCGGGCCGCGGCCGAGCGGATTCTGGAGCGCGATCCCGGGTTGTCGGACCCTCGGCATGAACCGTTGAGGATGCTGGCCGCCAAATATGCGTCCCGGAAAGAGGCGGACTTCAGCATGATTTCATAACTTTGGCGCGATTATTTCGTTATATGGAATAGAGCGGGACTTGCGGACGAAGGTCTTGCGGAGACCGGTCCCGAAAACGATAAGACAATGAAAAGAATCATTCTCCTTTTGCTCCTTTTGCCCCTGGCGAGGAGCTATGCGCAGCCGACGGACGGTGCTGTCGTTCCGGAAGCGGTGTTCGCCGACGGCGAATACCTCGAATATGCGATCAGTTACAAGGTCAGTCTGGTCAATACCGACGTGGCGGGCGTCACGTTCCGTACGACGGAGGACCGCCGGGGCGACCGCAGCGTCTATACGGTGGATGCGCTGGGTAAGGTCTATCCGTTCTACCGCTGGTTCTTCGATCTGAACGACTCGTATGTCAGTACGTTGGATGCCGAGACGTTGCGTCCGCTCGAATTGCGGGCCGAACTCCGCGAGGGCAAGTATCGCTATTCGAGTCGTTATGAGTACGACTGGGACGGGGGGATGGTGCGCACGGCTTTCCGCAACCATAAGAATCCCGACAGCAGCCGCCGGGAGATGCCGCTCCGCGAAGGCAGTTTCGATGCGTTGGCGCTGTTCTTCAACCTGCGGTGCGCCGACCTGACGGAGCTGGAACGCAACGGCTCGGGCACGATGGATCTCGTGCTCGAAGACACGATCCGCACGATCCGTTACAGTCTTCTGGGGCGCGAGAACAAGAATATCCGGGGAACGGGCAAGTTCCGGACGCTCAAGTTCCGCTGTCAGCTGGCCACGTCGTCGGGCGAGTCGTTCGAAGACGGCAGCGAGTTCACGATCTGGATTTCGGACGACCGCAACCGCATTCCGCTCTACATCGAGTCGCCCATCCGCGTGGGATCGATCCGGGGGCGGCTCGTCGAATGGAAAAACCTGAAATATCCGCTGGAGAGTAAAATGAATTGAGAAACGTCGGCTTCGTCCGTACGAATCGGGCCTATGTCCGAGTATTCGCTATTGTATTTCGGCGAAATTCGTATATTTGCAGAACGTGAAATTGTTTCGATCTATGGAAGATTACAACCCGAATCAGAATCCGGCCCCGAATTTCGACAATCGGGGGGCGAACGGTGCCGAACCCGGTTACAATCCGAATTATAACGGAGCCTATCCTCCGAACTATAACCGCAATTACGATTACAACGGCTACGACCAGGGCTATTACGGCGAGCCGGGTCCCGACAAATCGGTCCGGGGACTCAAGATCGTGATTATTATTCTGGCCGTCATTCTGGCAGCTCTGTCGGCGATCTATTTCCTTCAGGTCAAACAGCTCAAGGAAGATTTCGCCTACGAACGCGATACGCTCACCAGTCAGCTCACCACGCTGATGAACGACTACGATACGCTCAAGACGATGAACGATACGTTGTCGGTCAATTACGAGCTGGAGCGGCAAAAGGCCGATTCGCTGTTGCAGAGCCTGCAGCAGGAGCGCCGGATCAGCTATCGCAAGATCAAGGAATACGAGAAGAAGATCGGTTACATGCGCAACGTGATGGAAGGATATATCCGCCAGATCGACTCGCTCAACACAATCAACCGGAAACTGGTCAATGAAAACTCGACGATCCGCAAACAATTGACCTCCTACCGTCTGCGGGCCGAGACGGCCGAAGAAAAGTCGCAGGAGCTCTCGACGCGGGTGCGGCAGGGCGCCGTCATCCGGGCACGCGACATCCGGCTGCTGGCCCTCAGCAAATCCGACCGCGAAGTCTCGCGTGCCAACCGGGCCGAACGTCTCCGCGTCGATCTGGTGCTGGTGGGCAACGAACTGGCTACGCCGGGCGAACGGAACGTGTACGTACAGATCATCGGTCCGGACGGTTATGTACTGGCCAACGCCTCCAATGCGTTGTTCGATTACGAGGGCGACAGAATACCGTATTCGGCTACCCGTTCGGTCGATTATCAGAACGAAGATTTGAGCGTGAGTCTGTTTTATAACGGCACGGGCATTTCCAGCGGGAAATACCGCGTGACGATCTATGCCGACGGTCATCTGATCGGGTCGAACGAGATCAGTCTCCGATAGACTTTTTTGAAAAACGGATGCGGGCGGAAATTCTTCCGCCCGCATCCGTTTTTTCTGTCGCGGTGAAAGAATTCTGTGCCGAATGCCGGAGCGACGGCGGCTCTGTGTTCCCAT
>UROX01000124.1 GCA_900549685.1 uncultured Alistipes sp. | reverse complement strand
CTTCGGCAGGGCTTTAAAGCGCAGCCCGAAAAACACGGAGACGGCGAAAATTCGTACGTTGTATATAATATATGGGGCGGAATACGAATAATATGTTTTTGTGTGCATTTTGTCGATTCGCATCGATGGATTTAAGAAAAAAATACTAACTTTATCCTATCAGTCTCAACAATATTTAAAATTAGTATTTACCCTGCGACCGTCTTTCGGGCGGCGCATTAATAGATTTTTATGATGAAAAGTTATTTCCGATCCCTCGCCCTGCTGCTGCCGTGTGCCGTGTTGAGCTTTTCGTTCATGCCTTCCGACGACAAGGGAATCGAAGAAAAAGCGACGAGGTATTTTCTGTCCGTGGTCCGTTCGAGGCCCGAAAAACTCTATCTCCATCTCGACAAACCGTATTACGGAGCCGGCGAACAGATCCGGTTCAGCGGTTATCTGCTCGATGCCGTCACGCATACGGACGAAAGTCTGAGCAATTTCATTTATGTAGAGCTGACCGATCGCAGGGACTCGGTCGTCATACGCCGCAAGTTCAAGCGCGATTCGCTGGGGTTCCGCGGCAGCGTGGAGCTGCCGGCCGAGCTGCCGGCCGGCGATTACTCGCTGCGGGCCTACTCCAACTGGATGCGGAATGCCGGACCGGATTTTTTCTATCGGAGAAATCTCCGTGTCGGCAATTCGATTCTGACCGATATTCTTCCGGCCGTGGAATATATTCCCGATGAGGGAAATGGAACCGTGAGAATCCGTTTTGCCGACGCTTCGGACCATCCTCATACTGGGATAAAAGTGCGTTACCGGTTCATCGACGAATTCGGCGATGCGGCGGATGTCCTTTCCGGAACCGCGACGACGGACGATGCCGGGATGATCGCGATCGGATCCGTCGCTCCGGCGCCCCGGGACCGGTTCGTCCATGTGGTTTTCGAGGATGACCGCTATGACTACGAGCATACGCTCTGTCTGCCGGCCGTCGCGTCGGACTATCATGTGTCGTTTTTCCCCGAAGGGGGCGATCTGCTCGACGGGGTGTCGCAGACGGTGGCTTTCAAGGCTCAGGCGGACGACGGATTCTCGTTGCCCGTCAGCGGTGTCGTGACGACGGCCGGAGGCGATACGGTGGCCTTGATGAATACCGAACACGACGGGATGGGAGTCTTTGTGTTTACGCCTGCGGCCGGCGAACGTTATCGGGCCGAGACGGTGTCCGGGTCCGGTCTGATCCGCAGCTTCGCGCTGCCTGAAGTGAAGTCGAAAGGGTTCGGTCTGTCCGTAGCTTGTCGCAACGGCATGATATTCTACGGAATACAAACTGCTTCGGAAACCGTGTGGCCCGAGGCGTTGTATCTGGTCGCCCATACACGGGGTAATATCCGTATTCTCGCTCCCGTGTCGCCGGCACAGGTTGCCGGTCGTATCGATGCGTCCGAGTTTCCCGAGGGGATCGCACATTTTCTGCTCGTGGGACCGGACGGCCATACCCTCGGCGAACGGTTGGTTTTCATCCGTTCCCGGGACGAAGCATGGAGCGTCGGTACGGATCGCCCGCAGTACGGCAAGCGGGAGCCGGTGGAGGTCGAAATCGCGTTGAAGGATCCTCAGGGCGCTCCCCTCGCCGGACGATTCTCGGTCAGCGTGACGGACCTGCGCACCGTGAAGGAAGACTCCCTCGGCGGAAATATCCTCTCGGACCTGCTTCTGACGTCCGACCTGAAGGGATATATCGAGAATCCCGGCTATTATTTCGTTTCGGCGGACGATCCCGTGCGGCAGCGGCATCTCGATCTGGTGATGCTCACGCACGGCTGGCGCCGTTTCGATCTGACGGATATGAACGTATTGCCCGCTGCCGAGACCGAACATTATATCGAGGTGGGCCAGACCGTGTCGGGACAGGTGAAAAACGGTCTGGGAAAAGGAGCGAAAAACGCTTCGCTGGTGCTGTGGTCCGACGAGGGTTTCATGGTGAAAAAAGCCGACGAACAGGGACGTTTCGTCATCGACAGCATACAGTTCCACGAGGGGACACCGCTCATCGTGCAAGCCAATACGCAGAAAGGTTCGGCAGGCGTCAGTCTCGAGATCGATCCGGAAATTTTCCCCGGGCCGGGCGGACGTCTGCCTTTCGGAACCGGTGCCGTGCCGGATCTGACGCGGTATCTGGAGAATACGCGCGATAAATATTATCACGAGGGCGGTATGCGGATGGTGCACCTCAAGGAATTCGTCGTGGAGGGTAAAAATACGGCATCCCGTGAAAGGAGTTCCTATGCCTCGATGGCGGACCAGACCGTCACAATCGACAAGGTACCCGAGTCCATGCGCAACAAGACCGTGCTTGAATACGTCTCCACGCTGACGGGGGTGCGCCGCACCGGCAATACGGTGAGCATTCGCGAGAATCCGGAGCCGCCTTTGGTGCTCATCGACGATGTGCCCTATAACGAGGAAGGAATCATGGAGCGCGTATACATGACCGAAGTCGAGTCCGTGAGTATCATCAAAGGGGCCGGTACGGCGTTTTTCGGCATCCGGGGCGGCGGCGGAGTCGTCAGCATCACCCGCTGCAAAGGCGCTCCCGCTCTCAAAGGGGCCTCTACGCCCAACCTCGCGGTGCTGCGCCCGTTGGGATTCAGCGAGCCGGACGAGTTTTACAGTCCGGTCTACGATACGCCGGAGAAAAAATCCGATCCGACGCCCGATCTGCGTACGACGGTCTATTGGGAACCTTCGTTGCGGACCGATCCGGAGGGTAAGGCCCGGATCGGGTTCTATACTTCGGACGATCCGTCTTCCTACCGCATCGAAATAGAGGGTGTCGCCGACGACGGAACGGTTTGCCGTTATTCGGACGAGTTGTTCCGGTAAGGCGCGGCGGTCCGCTGTCGGGAACACTGTCGGTGTACCGTGACGGACATGTTCGGAAACTATGTCAAGCCCCTGCCTCGGCAGGGGCTTGATGATTTAGGAAGCGGTGTGCTGTTTTACGCCTCGTCTTTATTTCGATCTTGTAGCAGCTCGAGTCGGTGGCGGGCTGATCGGGAAAGTCACGTTTCCGGTTCAGCGCCTCTTCTGTTCAGGCAGGGATCCGGTGCACCTTTCGAGGGCTAATGGGATAACCGGTATGCAAGTTTAAAGTATCGTCTTTTGTCGTAGCCTTCGAACTTTTCGGGTCGCACCATAAAAGTCCCCGTCGAGGCAAGGCTTTTTCGCAAACGCGGTCGCGGGTTGCAAATCGTTGCTTAAAGTTTACGCGATATGTCTTTTGACGACCCGCCTTTGCTAACCTCCGGGCGTTCCGTTTTGCAGCTAAAGGTTTCCGTCGAGACGCGTTGGAAACGCAGTCCGTAACCGCGAATTTCTGAGATCGAATTGATTAGGAATTGCGGTGCGTCGAAATAGATAATTGCCTGAGTTCGGGGCGGACGGCGGGAGGCCGGAATGCGGAGATTCCCGAAACGCCTGCGTGTCGAGGAACGGTTCAGCGGTCGCCGAGAATATGTCTGTTCACCCGAAGGGCCTCGGAGGACAGTTCGTCGAGCACCGTGACTTTGATACCCGCTTCGGTGAGTTTCCGTTCGCCACAACAGTTCACGAAACGGTCGGGTTCGTAAGCGGCGAAGACGACGCGGGCCATCTCGTGCCGGATGATGAGTTCGCTGCACGGAAGCGGTTTCGATTTGCGGGACGAGCAGGGTTCCATCGAACTGTATATGACGCTTCCTTTCAGGGATGCTCCGGCCCGGAGAGCCTTGAGTATGGCTTCCTCTTCGGCATGGTTGTCGGGAGCCGTCTCTCTGCTGTATCCCGTGAACTGCCGCCCGTCGGGCGTGACGATAAGCGCCCCCACACTGTAAGCCGTTTCCGAAGGCGGGCACATGCGGGCCAGATCGATTGTCCGGCGCAGATAAGCTTTGTCCGCGGTACGGGCATTGAGGGCGTATTCGGTGACGGTCATGTCCCCCACCCTGGCCACGCGTACGACCTCCATGCGTCGGGCGTGACCGAACGGGAAACGTCCCCCCTCCACGAAACGAGGCGCCCGGGGATCGCCTACGAAAAAGGGTGCCACGGCGATCCGGAGCAAATCCACTTTGTCTTCGGTCAGAAACAGCGTCAGAATCCGGCTCCCGCCTTCGATCATCAGACTGCCGATGCCCCGCTGTTCGAGTATGCCGATGATTTCGGCGGCCGAGACGCTGTCGTTATCCGTCCGGACGACGGTCGCTACCGGTCGAAGCCGGTCGATGTTCGCTTGCGGGGCGTGTTTGCCGACGATCACGATTTTTTCGGACGTGCCCTGCGTGAAAAAACGGGAACGGGGATCGAGATTTCCGCTGCGGCTGACGGTGACTTTGACAGGATCGTCCGGCAGGTTCCGGGTCCTGCGCATCGTTTTGAGCGGTTCGTCTTTGGTACGCAACGAAGGGTTGTCCTTCCGGACGGTTTCGGCTCCTACCAACACGGCGTCGCACTCGGCCCGCAACCGGCGGACTTCCTGCCAGTCGTCCTCGTGCGAGAGGACAAGGCGTTCGGGCGACGAATCGTCGATATAACCGTCGGCGGAGAGCGCGACGGAGGCCAGCGTAATCATGGCGGGATAACAGATTGGTGAGGGACAAAGATCGTCCGATTTTTCGTCATTCGCAAACCTTCTTCCGGAAGATGCTGCCGGACGACGGGAGCGGAAAATAATTCGGGCCGAAATGCGTTATCCATGCAGCGGAATGCCGATTCCGCACATCTTCCATACGATAAGGTGATAGCCCGTACACGAAAGCCCTGTGACAGAAAGAGAACTCATAAAGCGGTGCTGTGAGAGGAACCCTGCCGCACAGCGAGAACTTTACGAAACCTATGCTCCGAAAATGTTCGGCGTATGTTATCGTTATGTGTGCGACCGGGAAATCGCTCAGGATCTGTTGCATGACGGTTTCATTACCGTGTTCGCCAAGATCGGGACGTTTCGCGGCGAGGGATCGTTCGAGGGGTGGATGCGGCGTGTGTTCGTCACCACGGCATTGGGGTATCTTCGTAAAAACGACGTGTTTCGCATGTGCGACCGCGAGGATGTGCTCCTGCAGTTCGGTTCGCACGATGCGTCGGCCGTCGAGACGATGGAGGCCGAAGAGCTGGTGGCGTGCATCGCCCGGTTGCCCCACGGTTACCGGACGGTGCTCAACCTGTTCGCTGTGGAGGGATACTCCCATCGGGAAATCGCCGATATGCTCGGCATCAGCGAGGGGACATCGCGGTCGCAGTATCTCAGGGCGAAGAATCACCTTTACCGAATGCTCGAACGACAAGAGATTTTATAGGTATGGAAAGGGATTCGCTGGACGAAATTCTGAAACGAAAACTGGAGGATTTTTCGATGCGGGACACCCCGCCGTGGAGCCGAATGCAGCGACGGATGGCATGGCCCGACGAGGAGGCTGTTCCCGTGTCGTCGGGCCGTTTCCTGCACCGGTTGCGTACGGGAAGCGTGGCGGCGGCCCTCATGCTGCTTGCCGTGGGGACGGGATGGTGGCTGTGGCGTCCGGACGTATCGGAAACCGCTGCGATCGGACCGGGTGCGGGACCCTCTGCCGTTGAATGGTCCGTGCCGCCCCGTCGGGATACGACCGAGCCGGACCCGTTGCGCGACCCCGTGTTGAACAGGCTGTTCGCGTCCGCCCGGAAAGTGAAGATCGTGATGCCGGGTGTGGCGCCTTCTTCGCCGGAAAACGAAAACGGACGCGACGAGCATGCGTCGTTTGCCACCGATGTGCTCGAAAAGAAAGAGCCATCCGGGAAATCCGAGCCGGAACGTACGGCGCACTCTGCCGCATCCGGTGAAAGTGCGGGACCGGCCGGCCGAAATGCAGTTCGCACGCGGGGAGGCGATCCGGTTTCCAGTTTCCGGACTCGTAAGGCCGGACCGCGCTGGGCGGTTTCGCTTTATGCCGTTTCCTCTGTCTTTTCTTCCGGCGGTTCGGGGACTTCCCTGCCGATGAGAATGTCGGCCATGAATTCGGGACCTGACGGGGCGAGCGTTTTCGGAAAGACGGACGCACCGGCATTCGACGAGCGGATGATGAACCATCGTTTTCCCGTATCGTTCGGTGTGAGCGTGCGCAAGCGTCTGACGCCTAAGTGGGGTGTCGAGACAGGACTCGTCTATACCTGTCTGCATTCGACAGCCCGTACCGAAGGGGCGTTCGCTTATCGCTACGATCAGCGGGTGCACTATCTGGGTATTCCGCTTTCGTTGAGTTATTCGGTGCTCGACAGCCGTCGTTTCGAATGTTATGTCGCGGGCGGTGTGATGGCCGAAGCGGCTTTGTCGGCCGAGGGTACGACGGAAATTTTTAACGGAGATGTGTTCGTTTCTTCTGTTACCGACCAGCTTCGAGCCGACGGCTTGCTCTGGTCTGCGAATCTGAGAGCAGGGTTGGGGGTGAAAATTACGGATGATTTCGGACTGTATGCCGAACCGGGCGTTGTTCGCCGGTTGGGACATGCGGATCATCCCATCTCGCTCAAGACCGAAAAACCGTGGAGCGCCGATTTGCGTATCGGGCTGAAATTCAGTTTTTGACGGATATTCAAACGGGAAACCTTTCATTCCGATGCAACGCTAACGGCCTTCAGATTCTCTTATTGTCAAAAGTTGAGAATCGTCCTCTTTCGGATCGTTACGGAGTATCTTTTCGAAAGAATATCGGTCAATTATTGTGTAATTCGAATTTATGTTGTATTTTAGAGTCTGGCCGCTGCAACCGTCGGAACGGTATGGATGGCAATGGTTTCCTGTCTGAAAAATGACAATGAAATCTATTCTATGCAAGAGTGTTACGGCATCGTCGGCGAGGTCCGGCCCGTGCCTGTGGTTTTGACCGACGGAGGCGATACGTTGTATGTCCGGGAGAATCGGGATACCCGGTTCGAGTTGAATGACGGATTGCGTGTGAGGATGAATTTTACGGTATTGGAGCAGCAGAGACCGCATGTCTACGACGTGGAAGCGCATGCTTTCGGTAAACTGCTGACCAAAGACGCCGTCCGTCTCTCGGAACTCGACGAGGCGCAGCGGGACAGCATAGGGAACGATCCCATCGGCGTTTGTGCCGCATGGTTCGGAGGAGGCCGGTACCTGAACGTGATTTTCGGGATACGTTTCGCCGATCCGGATTCGAGGCATTTCGTCAATCTGGTCGTGGACGAGGAAAACTCGACGGAGCAGAAAGTGATCGTGACGCTCCGGCACAATGCGTTCGGCGACGGAATTTTCGAGATGGGATACGGCCGCGCCAGTTTCGATATTTCGGGTCTGGTGCCCGAAGGGAAAAATGGCATGACCGTTGTGCTGAATTGGACCGATTACGACGGAGTAGCCCGGAGCGATTCGGGTGAGTTCGAACGGAACGATATGTTTTCCTCCGCATCTTTTGTCGGAGAGAAAACCACGGAGGAACCGGTCTCCGTACCGGTTTCGATACAGTGAATTATCTAAGAATCTATATAATATAATTTGTTGGGATTTGATTTGTGAAGGAAGCGGCCCGCGAGGGTCGCTTCCGATTTTTTATATCCTTCGGATTTCCGATGTTTCATCGATATGAGACAGGGTGGATAATAATAAAATGCGGTATGTTATTATTTTTGTGCCCATATTTTATTATATTTGT
>UROX01000123.1 GCA_900549685.1 uncultured Alistipes sp. | reverse complement strand
ATTCCCGCCGGTGCGCCTGCCTGGCAGAAACATATGTCAGAGAGTGTCAGGGAGGCCAGTGTCAAGAAGGGAAAACTGATCCTGCGGGCACGGAAGAAAAACGGGATTTACAGATGCGGCGGTATATGGAGTTTGGGGAAGATCGCTTTTGGTCCGGGACATCGGATCGAAGTCGGAGCACGGTTCGGCCGACTGGCGCCAGGAGCCTGGCCCGCCATTTGGCTGATGCCGGAAAAACCGATATATCCGGGGTGGCCCGCCTGTGGGGAGATTGATATTATGGAACATCTGAATTGCGATGATTTCGTTTATCAGACCGTGCACAGCCACTTTATCCATCATCATACTGCTGCGGGACCGTCCGGCGATCAGCGGACTCCCAAGATCGACATCAAGGCGTTTCATCGCTATGCGGTCGAGATTTCCGACGACGCTCTGGTGTTTTATATCGACGACGTAGAAACGTTTCGCCATATGAACCTGCATCTCCTGGATGAACGGCAAAGAATGCAGTGGCCGTTTAAGACTCGTTATTATTTGATTCTCAATCTTGCACTCGGCGGTTGGGCCGGAGAAATCGAGGATGCCAAATTGCCGGTCGAAATGGAAGTGGACTATGTGCGGGTGACTAAACTTTCCGAGGAATAATCAAATATCGAACGAATGACTCTGATAAAAAGATTTATTACACTTATTGGCATTTGTTGTCTGTATCCGGTCGTCGGTCGGCCGGGAACATTCGACATTGTTCCATGTCCGCTCTCCGTCGAACGGGGTGTCGGCGTATTTCGGCTGAAAGCCGGAGCCGTTGTATCGGCCCCCGACTCTTTGCTCGGGGCCGCCCGGCTTTTTTCGGAAATGGCAGCTCCGATTCTCGGAGGAAAACTCGCTCTCGAATCCCATGCTGCGGCCCCTGCGTTGTCGCTTGCGGGCGATTCTTCGCTGGCCAGGGAGGAATACGTGCTTGATGTTACCCGTCGGGGTATCGAACTGCGGGGCGGTTCCGTAAGCGCTGTCCTGTACGGACTGCAAAGTTTGCGGCAACTGGCGTTCGAAAACCGAGGAACGATTCCCGTTGTACGGATTCACGACAAACCGTTTTTCGCCTATCGCGGAGCCATGCTCGACGTCTGCCGCCATTTTTCACCCATTGGCGAGGTCAAGCGGTTTATCGACATCCTTGCCTTGCACAAACTCAATGTCTTTCATTGGCATTTGACCGACGATCAGGGTTGGCGGATCGAGATTCGCCGTTACCCGGCTCTGACCCAAACCGGTTCCGTACGCCGCGGGACGGTTGTCGGCGACCATCGGACCTCTTCCGAGTATACGGACGAACCGTACGGCGGCTACTATACGCAGGACGAGATCCGCGAAGTCGTGGCCTATGCGGCCGAACGGGGTATTATGGTGATTCCCGAAATCGAGATGCCCGGTCATGCCGTGGCGGCATTGGCGGCTTATCCCTGGCTCGGGTGCACCGGAGGTCCTTATGAAGTGATGCGGACGTGGGGCGTGAGCGAGGACGTTCTGTGCATCGGCAAAGAGTCGACGCTCGGATTCCTGAAGGATGTGCTGACCGAAGTTCTCGAACTCTTTCCGTCGGAATATATTCACATCGGCGGGGATGAATCGCCGCGCAAACGCTGGAAATCGTGTCCGTTCTGTCAGGAACGTATCCGTCGGGAGGGGCTGCGGAACGAGGCCGAACTGCAAAGTTATCTGGTCCGCCGGATCGAGGAATGGCTCCGTGACCGCGGCCGCCGTCTGATCGGCTGGGACGAGATTCTCGAAGGCGGCGTATCGCAGGACGCTACCGTCATGTCGTGGCGCGGGACCCGTGGCGGCATCGAGGCGGCGCGACACGGCAATCGGGTCGTCATGGTTCCCTGCGATTACTTCTATTTCGATTACTATCAGACGCATGATCCGGCACGGGTCGAACGGGAAACGGTCGCCACGGGACGACCCGACGACGTTCCGCACGTAACCGTACGCCGGGCATACGAATTTTCGCCTTACGAAGGTCTCGACGGCGGTCAGCGACAGTGCATACTGGGCGTGCAGGGAAATATATGGCGGGAATATATGGTCGATTTCCGACAGGTCGAGCATATGCTGTTGCCCCGTTTGGCTGCGCTTGCCGAAGTGGCGTGGAGTTGCGATCGACGTGATTTTCCCGATTTTTCCCGTCGGCTGTTTCGCCTGAAGGAGTTGTACGATCAGGAAGGATACCGTTATGCCCCTTATTTTTTCAACGGAACCGATACCGTTCCGCAGTGACATGAATCATTAATAGCCAAACTGAAAAAATGAATAAATCGATTTTTATAATTGCAGTCAGCCTGCTGTTTGCGGTCGGAACCGCAGTCGGGCGGCCGGCACCCGATAAAAAGACGCGGTACATCGTTCTGGCCGAGCAGGCCCGGCATTATGTGGCGATCGCCGATGCTGCGACGCAGCGGATCGTATGGACGTGGGATGTTTCGAAATCCGGACTCCCTGCCGAACACCGGAACTGGTTCAACTGCCCGACGGAGATCAAGCCCGTCTACGGCGGGTTGTGTATTCTCGTCGTCTCGAACGGCGGTATCGGACTGATCCGCATCGCTGACCACCGGATGATCTGGTATGCCGCCAGCGGCGGCGGATTTCCGCATTCGGCCGAAGTATTGCCCGACGGCAACGTCGCTGTGGCATGCAGCACCAGCAACACGCCGGCGGGCGACAAACTCAAGATCTACCGGGTGGACTACGACCGTTTCCCGGCAACCGAGGCCGTCGCAGTCTATCCGCTCAAGTCGGGCCATAACGTCGTCTGGGACCGGAAGAACAAGGTGTTGTGGGCAACGGCCTACACGACGCTCAATGCCTATGCCTACGGACTGAAGGAGGGAGTTCCCGCCCTGACGCTTCGCGAATCGCTTCCGCTGCCCGACGGCGGCGCGGATCCGCACGATCTGTTCCCGGCTTACGGCGAGCGTAAATTGTGGCTGACGACTTCCGAACGGCTCTATAAGTTCGATCCGAAACGCAAACGCTTCGACGAGGTCGCCGTAGCCGATGAGCTTCGACACCTGAAGAGCGCCTCGTCGGGCCCTTCCGGCTATCCGACCATCGTGCTGCGGCCGACCGAACAGTGGTGGTCCAATGCACTGGTCGCCATTGACGGAGCTCCCGTATACACGGGCCCCGAATATTTCAAGATTTACAAAGGCCGGTGGCTGTTGGACAATACGTTCAGTTATCCGAAAAATCATCGGCTTCCGGCAAAACGATAACCGAAATATCCGCATCGAATGAAAAAATTGATGATGTCGCTGATCGCAGGATGGGCGGTGCTGACCCTTTTTGCGCAAGTGCGGCACAGCGAGCCGCAGATTCCCGTACGGCCGACGCTCGAAGAGGAGGGGTCGTTCTCCATGATTCTGATACCCGACCCGCAGAGCCAGATCAAATTCGCCGCCAACCAGCCGCTGTTCGAACTGATGACGGCGTGGGTCGCTCAAAATATCGATCGTCTGCGAATTCGGGCCGCGCTGTTCACCGGTGACATGGTGGAACAGAACGATCAGCTTACGGGCGGCGATCCCGCGCACTTCCACAACGGCGACCAGACGTCGCGGCAGCAATGGAGTGCCGTTTCACGGGCCTTGGAACGGCTGGACGGCCGGATTCCCTATATCGTTTGTCAAGGGAATCACGACGTGGGCTACGTTGCGGCGGAAAATCGCCTTTCGATGATGCCGCAGTACATCTATCCCGAACGCAATACCGAGATCGTCGCGCATCTGGCCGCTGTCGGCCTCAATCACGAAAATGTTCATACGCTGGAGAATGCCGCCTATGAATTCCATGATGCGGCGTGGGGCGATCTGCTGGTGATCGCTTTCGAATTCGCGCCCCGCGACGAGGCGCTCGACTGGGCGCGCGGTCTGATCGAGTCGGAAAAATACCGCAACCACCGGGTAATCGTCCTGACCCATTCGTTTCTCGATACGGACGGCAGTCGCAAAAAAGGCGAGGGCTACAAACTTACGCCCCGAAACTGGCCGCAGGCCGTTTGGGAGAAACTGGTCTATCCTTCGAAGAACATTTGTCTGGTGCTCTGCGGCCATACGGGGACTCCTCCGAAGATCGACATGGAGAGCGGTGCCGACGGAGTTGCCGGGATCGATTACCGGACGACTTCGGCCTATCGCGTGGACCGGGCGGCCGACGGGCGCCGGATTCCCCAGATGATGTTCAACTCGCAGGCCGGCGACGGCGGCTGGTTCGGCAACGGCGGCGACTGCTGGCTGCGGATTTTAGAGTTCAGGCCCGACGGACGGACGATTGGCGTGCGGACCTTTTCGCCGTTGTTCGCCCTGTCGCGCATCACGGCGCGGAATGCCTGGCGGACGGCCGATTACGACCGGTTCGATATACGGATCGACGATTTGAAAAAGTAAAAAATGATGAATAGTAGACTTTTAGCATGTTGTCTGCTCGTTCTGGCCGTCGTACCGGCATACGGACAGCGCTGGCAGATCGGAACCGATCAGCGTCATATCGTTTGGCGGCCCGGAGCCGATCTTCCGCATGAGGACTGTGTGGAGATGACCGGCGAGACGACTTCCCTCGTTTTGCGGTGGGGTGTCGACGAGCGGGGCGCATTCTGCGAAGAGCGCTCCCTGGTCTTTCCCTTGCTGCGTACCGTTCCGAACGATACGCATGCCAGCCTCGTGTTCCGTATGGCGACCGACATACCGTCATTGCTGAGCGTGGACGGCTTCGCCCTGCAGTCGGAAACGGTGGAACAGGTGCGGTTCGACGGGGTGATGGAGGTGCGCAGCGCGTGGCGAACAGGGCGGTCGAAACTGGGATTGGTGTCGGACTATGCTTCCGAACCTGCCGTGACGATGACCCGGACTATTTTTCCTTCCCGGACCCTGCCGTTGACGTGCGAGCGTTATGTGCTGCGCAACGGCAGCCCGAACCGCACGCGTACGATCTATATCCCGGAATATATGCAGACGTTCGAAACCGATCCTGCGAAAGGCGTGGAGGGCAGTTACGTCCTGCGGACCGATATTTCGGGCAGCGGACGTTTCGAGGTCGCGCCCGGCGATTCGGTGGTTTTCGATGCGGTGTTTCAGGCATACCGCAAAGGTGAAAATCCCCGACGTCCGGACGTCGCCGCGGAGCTGGCTGCGCGCCGTGCGTTCATACGGGAGGACATCGGGCACAGCCTTGTGCTCGAAACGCCCGATTCGGTGCTGAATACGGCGTTCCACTTTTCCAAGCTCCGGGCCGCCGAAAGCATCATCCGAACGCGGGGCGGATATATGCACGCTCCCGGCGGCGAGGTTTTCTATGCGGCGGTCTGGACCAACGACCAGTGCGAATACGTGATTCCGTTCTTCCCTTTTCTGGGTTATGCGACGGCCAATAAATCGGCCATCAACACATTCCGCCACTACGCCCGTTTCATGAATGCCGGCTATCGGCCTCTGCCCAGTTCGATCATCGCCGAGGGTACGGACATCTGGAACGGGGCGGGAGACCGCGGCGATGCGGCGATGTGTGCGAACGGGGCGGCCCGTTACGCCCTTGCGCGTGCCGACCGCACCGAAGCTGAAGAGTTATGGCCGTTCGTCGAATGGTGTCTGGAGTATTGTCGTCGCAACCGGACCGCCGACGGGGTCGTGGCGTCGGATTCCGACGAACTGGAAGGGCGTTTCCCTGTCGGCCGGACCAATCTGGCCACCTCCTCGCTCTATTACGACGCGTTGTTGTCGGCTGCTGCACTGGGCCGGGAAATCGGAGTGAAACCGTCGCAGACGAACGCCTATTTGCGTCAGGCCCGGGAGCTGGCCGCGGCCATCGAACGGTTTTTCGGCCGTGACGTGGCCGGTTATCATGCCTACCGCTATTCGGAAATCAACGATAAACTGCGAGCCTGGATCTGCATGCCCCTCGTCGTCGGTCTTTCCGAACGCCGCGAGGGGACGGTTGCCGCGCTGCTCGGTCCCGAACTCCGTACGGAGGACGGCCTGCTGACGGAGCAGGGCGACTCGGTTTTCTGGGATCGCTCGACGCTCCATGCCCTGCGGGGTATTTTCCGGGCAGGCTATGCCGATAAGGCGGGCGATTTTTTGCATCGTTTTACAGCTCGGCGCCTTACGGGCGATCATGTCCCCTATTTTATCGAAGCATGGCCCGAAGGCTCCGGTTCGATGCGGCAGCTTTCTGCCGAGAGCGGCCTCTACTGCCGTATTTTTACCGAAGGGTTGTTCGGCATTCGTCCGACGGGATTCAGATCTTTTGAGATGACTCCTTCGTTGCCGGCTGCTTGGGATCGTGCGGCCTTGCGCCATATACGGGCTTTCGGGAGCGATTTCGATCTCGAAATCGAGCGTGTCGCATCCGACAGGCTCCGCGTCACGCTTCGCCGGCAGGATAAGAACCCGCAAATCCATATCTTGAAGTCCGGCATGACACTTCGTATTTCGCTTAAATAATGTTTCATATGATTGTAAGGAAAATTTTCAGTTTATTGTCCCTCGTCCTCTCATGCGCAGCGATGGGACAGACGATTACACCCGAAATAGAAAAGCGTGCCGTTGAGTTGGTTGCGCAAATGACACTCGAAGAAAAACTTGCCTATATCGGTGGCTACAACGGTTTTTTTATTCGGCCCATTCCCCGGTTGGGGATTCCGGAGATACGCATGGCCGATGGCCCCCAGGGGGTTCGCAACGACACTCACAGTACGATGTATCCATGCGGTATCGCGGCTGCCGCGACATGGAACCGGGAATTGGCTCGGACTTACGGCCATTCGCTCGGTCAGGACGCCCGGGCACGAGGTGTCCATATCATGCTTGGCCCCGGGGTGAATATCTATCGCTCGCCGCTTTGTGGACGCAATTACGAATATTATGGCGAGGATCCCTTTCTGACGTCCGAAACGGCCGTGGCGTATATCGAAGGTATGCAGGCGGCTGGTGTAATGGCGACGATCAAGCATTTTTGCGGCAATAATCAGGAGTGGAACCGTCATAACGTTTCTTCCGATATTGATGAGCGGACGCTTCACGAAATCTACCTGCCGGCGTTTCGCAAAGCTGTACAGAAAGCCCGAGTCGGCGCTGTGATGTCGAGCTATAATCCGGTTAACAGCATACATACCACCGAAAGCCGCGAACTGATTATCGGCGTGCTGCGGGAAAAGTGGAACTTTAAGGGTATCTACATGTCCGACTGGACTGCGACCTATTCGACTGTCGGAGCAGCCAATAACGGTTTGGACCTTGAGATGTCGTGGGGCCAGTTCATGAATCCAGATAAATTGCGTACGGCCTTGGCGACGGGAACTGTGACGGAGGAGACGATCGATGAAAAATGCCGTCATATCGTGCAGACGCTCATCGCTTTCGGGTTCTTCGATCGGGAGCAGCGGGATTGGTCGATCCCCGAAAAAAATCCCGTCTCTTCGGAAACGGCGCTCGCCGTGGCGCGCGAAGCCGTAGTATTGCTTAAAAACGATGGCGATATGCTGCCTTTCTCTCGAAAGATACGGAATGTGGTTGTGATGGGGCCCAATGCGACCAATATCCCTACGGGCGGAGGCAGCGGATTTGTTATGCCCTTTGAAACCGTATCTGTGGCAGAGGGGATTCGCAATGCGGATAAGCG
>UROX01000122.1 GCA_900549685.1 uncultured Alistipes sp. | reverse complement strand
TCGTCGCAGCAGTATGCGCAGAATCCGAAGTTGCAGCAGATCGCCGCGATTCTGGAACGTTATCCCGGCGTGATGCTACCGTCGGTTCGTCCAGAAAAACCACCTCGGGACGGTGAATGGTGGCGATGACGAACGAAAGTTTCTGTTTCCAGCCCAGCGGCAGCTCCCCGACGAGCGTGTTGCGTTCCGATGCGAAATCGAGCCTTGCGAGCAACTCTGCGGCGCGCTCTTTCGTCTCCTTTTTCGCAAGTCCGTAGATTCCGGCGAAGAGATTCATATTTTCCCAGACGGTCAAATCGTTGTAGAGCGAAAAGCGTTGGCTCATGTAGCCGATGTGCCGCTTGATCTGCTCACCTTCGCGCCGTACATCGTAGCCTGCGACCGTGCCGCTTCCCGAGGTGGGGTAACTCAGCCCGCACAGCATCCGCATGGCCGTTGTTTTGCCTGCGCCGTTCGCACCGAGGAATCCGAAAATTTCGCCCCGCCCGACGTCGAACGAGATACGATCTACGGCCGTGAAATCGCCGAATCGCTTGGTCAGGTCGCGTACCGATATGACTATGTCGTTCATCGTTTCATCCATTTTATAAATATATCTTCGATCGTCGGCTCGGTCGGTTCGATGGAGAGACCGTCCAGCCCTTTCAGGCGTTCCCTGAATCGCTCTATGTCGAATCCCTTGTCCGCCACCAGATGATGCATCTCTCCGAAAGGGTAACACTCCGCGACGCCTTCGACACGGCGGGCAGCCGACAGCAGCGCATACATGTTTGCGGCCCGCACGGCATACAGCGGGGCGTCGAACTGCCGGACGATGCCGTCGGGCGTGTCGATTCCCAGGATGCGGCCCTCGTTGCAGAGCGCGATACGGTCGCAACGCGACGCTTCGTCCATGTAGGGGGTCGATACGAGTATGGTGATGCCTTTTTGCTTCAATCCGGCGAGCATATCCCAAAACTCGCTGCGCGACACGGCATCCACGCCCGTTGTGGGCTCGTCGAGAAAGAGTACGCTCGGGCGGTGTATCAAGGCGCACGAAAGGGCGAGTTTCTGCTTCATGCCGCCCGAGAGTTTTCCGGCGCAGCGCATGCGGAACGGTTCGATTTGTTTGTAAATCGGTGCGACGAGGTCGTAGGATTCCCCGACCGTCACGCCGAACAGCGCAGCGAAAAATTCGAGGTTTTCCCCGACCGTCAGGTCGGGATAAAGCGAGAACCGACCGGGCATGTAGCCCACGCGCGAACGAATCGCGAGGTAGTCGTTCACGATATCGAAGCCATCGACCGAAGCTGTGCCGCCGTCGGGCGTGAGCAGCGTCGTGAGCAGGCGGAACAGCGTCGTCTTGCCGGCTCCGTCGGGACCGATCAAGCCGAACAGTTCGCCTTTTTCGACCGAGAACGATACTGCATCGAGTGCGCGTACCCGGCCGAAACTCTTGGAAAGGTCATGTATGTCTATGGCTTTCATAATACGACCTCTCCCGCAAGACCGATTTTCAGCCGTCCGTCGTTGTGTACGGCGATCTTCACGGCATAGACCAAATTGGCACGCGAATCCTTCGTCTGAATCGTCTTGGGGGTGAATTCGCTTTCGGAGGCGATCCACGCGATACGTCCCTCGTAGTCGTAACGCTCGTCGCCGCCGAAGTCCGCCACGACCCGCACCTTGTCTCCCAATTGGATGCGGCCGAGTTGGTCGGAAGTGAAGTAGGCGCGTAGATAGATGTCGTTCAAGTCGGCGATTTTCATCAACGGCTTGCCGACGGCTGCGAGTTCGCCGGCTTCGGCATACTTGACCAGTACCGTACCGCTTACGGGCGATATGATACGGCATTTGGCGATACGGTCGTCGAGCGCAGCGATTTGCGCCTCCAATGCCGCCGCATTGTCGTTGATGGTCGCCGTGTTCTTGCCGAGGGTCGAAAGCGTTGCCGTGAGCTGGCTCTCCAACACCCGGATTTGCGCTTCGATGTCGTCGAGCTGCTTCTGCGTCGCCGCTCCGTCGCGGAGCATGTTCTGCACTCGGGTACGTTCGGTCTGCTGTTTGGCGATCTGTTCGCGCAGCGACGCTGCCTGTGCTTTGATGTCGGGACGGCTGCCGAGCAGGGCCGAGAGTTGCGCCGCAAGCTGCTTGCGCTGCAAGTGGAGTTGCAGACTGTCGATCGTGCCGACCGTCGCACCGCTCGTTATGGGCATTCCCTCTTCGACATCGAAGCAGAGGATGCGGCCCGCCGCTTCCGAAGAAACGACCACTTCGGTCGCCTCGAATGTTCCTTGTGCATCGTATGGGGGCTTGGAGCCGCACGATACGGCGAGCATCGCGGCGGCGATATATAAAATACGTTTCATAGCGTTTATTGGTTTAATGTATGTTTCAATCTGTAAATGGCTTGCAACAATTCTATCTCGTGGGTGCTGCGGCCAAGTGCGGCAGAGGTCTCGTCCGTGATCGTGCGGAGTAAGTCGGTGGCGTCGATAACTCCGTTTTCGAGTTTCGACTCCGCTGCCATGCGTACCGACCGGCGCAGGCTGACGATCCGGTCATCGTCCGTAACAGCGTTGCGCAGACGTGCGATTTCGCCGTCGTCCTGCGTGGTCTGCATCCGTGTATTGAAGAGGAATACGTCGCGCTGCACGTCGATCTGTCGCGCGGCGGCATCTATTTTCCCGAGGTTGTTCCGCTTGGTGTAGAATGCGCCGATGTTCCACGACATACGCACGCCGACAACGGCATTCAACCGCCAATCCGACGAAACCATACTTTTGAACATGTCCAGCCCCGGATAGCCGTAATACCCTTGCGCGAAGGCACTGAACCGAGGCGTCAGCGAACTTTTGACGGCTTTGCGCTGCGCGTCGAGTTGTGCGGTCTGGGCATCGAACAACGCCAGTTCGGGACGTGCGGAAGTACGGCTGACGACCTCGGGCATGACCGGTCGCTCCAATACCTCGCTGTCGAGCGGCCGGCCGATAAACAGCTCCAACATCCGGCGGTAGCTTGTTCGCGACGCAGCGATCTGTCCGAGCGTTTGTCGGGCCGTGAGCAGTTCCGCTTCGACGGCATTCGCATCTGCCTGCATGGCTACACCGTTTTTGCAATACACCCGCATTCGCGCGAGGTTGCTTTCCAGCAGGTTTATCATAGCCTCGGTCTGCGCCATCCGTTCATCCAAGAGAAGAATGCCGAAATAAAGGTTTTCCACTCGCGACAGCAAATCGTAGAGGTCTACATCGACACGATTGCGTTGGACTGCTGCTTCCGCCTCGGCAATGGCACGATTGGCTTTGGATTGTCCGCCGTCCCAAATGTTTTGCGATACATCGACTGCCACCTTATATTGATCTTTGCGCATGCCCGGAATATTCATACCGCGCTGTGCGAGCATCTCCGACAGCGCGTCGGGATACTCGGATACGGCGGTTTGCCAGGTCGCCTGTCCCGAAAGCGCCACCTGCGGAATCCACGCCCGTGCGGCATTGGAGAGGTCGTACTGCTCGGTTTGCGAAATCAGGTCGTACTGCCGAATCTCGGGATAGTGCTCCCGCGCCAAACGGCAGCACTCGTCGAGCGACTGGGCGGAGAGCCTTACTGTCGGTACGGCGAGCAGCAGATATAAAATGAATCGTTTCATGTCGTTATTGCTTTTTGATTCTTCGCATGATGGTTTCGATATTCTCTGCCTTACGCATGGCGAGGTATTTTTCCTTGTCCGCCATCAACCCGCCCATCAGTTCGTTCGAGACGGGTTCTACGAACGCATGGATGATGAACGGAAAAACATTGAGCGATATGAGGCTGATAAAGAGCATCCGAACATCCACGCGCTCGATTTCCCCGCGCCTTGCTGCCTCGTCGGCATCTTTTTGCAGGTCGGCGAAGAGCTTGTCGCCGAACTCCTTGATCCGCTCGTACAATATATGATAATGCTCGGGACGCGATAAGACTTCGTTGAGAAAGAAGCGGGGTAACTGCGGATTGGCTACGATAAGGTCGAAATGCGAAGCGATACCGGATTTCAGCCGCTCCACGATCGGCATGGCCGGATCGCCCAATGCCGTTATCATCGTTTGCGCGATGAGCGAAATGTTTTTCGTAACGATACGTTCGAACAGCTGTTCTTTCGTGCGGAAATAGTAGTGCAGCATAGCGTGCGTCACACCCGCTTTCTCGGCAATCGCAGTCGTTCGTGCACCTGCGAAGCCCTTGGCGAAGAACTCTTGCTCGGCAGCCTCCAGAATCAATTGTTCCGTGTTGGGTTTTTCTGGCTGGTTCATATAAAATTCGCATTAACAAAATAGACTAACAAAATTGTTGGTACAAACATACGGGGTTTATTTTTATCTGCAAAATAAATGCAATGCTTTTTTGAGGTGTAATTTGAATAACCTACCGTGATCGCTATCAGACCGGCTATTGTTCCCAACTACTGCAACGGGCATTCGCACTGATGTAGTTCCGCCCGTTTGGTGTTCTTGTAATAATGTTTCTCGGTATAGATTGGGAAAACATAATCGCCGACAATATGAATTTCATCCGTCGGAAGATGTTCGGATTGACGGCTTTGGACTCGAAAAATCGACTGATATCATTTTTTGATTATTCAAAAAGAATAACCATTAAAAGAGTTGTTTGAAAGTGAGAAGAACAAGCGACAATAACTGTTTTGCAACTTACTTATCCATTGTTTTTTTTATATGATTTTCTTGTAAATTGCTGATGTTTAAATAGATATATTTAGTTTTGTTTTAAAACACGAATAAAAACAAACGCGTTCGGTTTTGTTGGGGCGCTGTATCCGAGCCAAAGTCAAAGATAACGAAAAAGCCCTCGCGGCGGAGGGCTTTTCGTAAATTCGCAGACAAACGACAGACCGCGTTAGCCGATCGTTTCCGGATCGAGGTTGGCGGCTTCGATGTCCTTGAAGTATTTGTACGTGCCCACTTTCAGTTCGTCCGTGGCGTCTTCGTCGCAAACGATGATGCCGTGGGGATGGAGCTGAAGCGCACTGATGGTCCACTGGTGGTTGTACGAGCCTTCGACGCCGGCAGCCAGCGCACGGGCCTTGTTGTGGCCGAACGTGAGGATCATCACCTCGCGGGCGTCCATTACGGTACCCACGCCCACGGTCAGTGCGGTTTTGGGCACCAGGTTCACGTCGTGGTCGAAGAAACGCGAGTTGGCGATGATCGTGTCTTTGGTCAGCGATTTGACCCGCGTCCGCGAGTGCAGCGACGAGAACGGTTCGTTGAATGCCAGATGACCGTCCGAGCCGATGCCGCCCATGAACAGGTCGATGCCGCCCGCTGCCGCGATGCGGGCCTCGTAGGAGGCGCATTCCTTTTCGAGGTCTGGGGCGTTGCCGTCGAGAATATTCACGTTCTCGGGCTTGATGTCGATGTGGCTGAAGAAGTTGTTCCACATGAACGAGTGATAGCTCTCGGGATGGTCTTTGGGAATGCCGACATATTCGTCCATGTTGAACGTGATGACGTTGGCGAACGATACCTTGCCCGCCTTGCAGTATTCGATCAGCGCCTTGTAGGTGCCCAGCGGCGTCGAGCCGGTGGGGAGGCCCAGTACGAAAGGACGTTTCTCGGTTCTATTGTGTTCATTGATGTGTTTGGCGATATGGGCCGCCGCCCATTTCGATACCATTTCGCTGTTCGGTTCGATGATGAGTCTCATGTTCGGGATGTTTTATGCGTTTGTTTTCCGGACGGATCTTTCGCTTCGCGACGGCGAGGCGGAAATCCGCTCCGATGTTTCTTTTTTTGTGTTTTCCTCCGCCATTTCGTTGTCTCGTGTCGGAGGCGCCGGTCCGCCGGCCTGCGGTCCGCCCGGAACCTTTGCCGGACTCTTCTTTCGTCGGAGGGTCCGAAAACGAGCCGACGATGCAGCCTGTCTTTCCGCCGGAGGATCGTTTGCTGCCGTGCGGCCTTTCGTCGTGGCTGTCGGCAGTGCGTTTACAGATTCGGGGACCGACCGGGCCGGTCCCCGAACGGGAGTCTATTTTTCGAAAAGGTCGAGTCGGACGAACACTTCGATGGCCTGATATTCGGCCATGCCGAGCTTGTCGTATAGGCGGGCGGTGTTCTGCGTCCTCTCTTCGGCCCTCTGCCAGAATTCGCGTTTGTCCTTGCCGGGGAACGGCATGACGTCTTTCTGCGACAGGTGACGGTAGATGGCGTGACGTTTCTGGATCACTTCGTCCGGACTCAGCGGCACGGCCATGTCCACCATGTCCAGATCCCATTCCTGCCATGCGCCCCGGTAGAGCCAGAAACGGCACTCCTTGACCCACGGTTCGTTCCGGACGACGTGCATGGCTTCCAGCACGGCTTCGATGCAGGTGCGGTGCGTGCCGTGCGGGTCCGACAGGTCGCCTGCGGCATAGATCTGGTGGGGTTTGATCTCGCGGAGCAGATTCGCCACGATGGCGATGTCCTGTTCGGTGAGCAGACCCTTTTTGACCCCTCCCGTTTCGTAGAACGGCAGATTGAGGAAATGGACGTTCGTCCGGTCGTTGAGACCCATGTGGCGGCAGGCGGCTTTGGCTTCGGCCCGGCGGATCGAGCCTTTGAGCCGGCGCAGGGCCAGCGGCTCCGGCTCGCCTTTGCGCTTGCTGGCGATGATGCGCTCCACCTCTTCGTATTTGTCCTCGAATCCGCATTCGCGGGCCGTGTCGATCGTCTGCAACACGACGTTGTCGTGTACGGCGATGTTGCCCGATGTCTCGTAGGCCACGTGCACGTCGTGTCCTTGGGTAATGAGCCGGCGGAACGTACCGCCCATCGAGATGACGTCGTCGTCGGGATGGGGGCTGAAAATCACCACGCGCTTGGGGTAGGGGGTGGCCCGTTCCGGACGCGTCGAGTCGTCTGCGTTCGGCTTGCCGCCCGGCCATCCGGTGATGGTGTGTTGCAGGTCATTGAATACCTGTATGTTGATTTCGTCGTAGGCCATGCCCGAAATTTCGAGCAACTGGCCCAGCCGGTTGTCGATATAGTCCTGATAGGTCAGTTTCAGAATCGGTTTCTGTACCTGCCCGCACAGCCACAGCACGGCCGTGCGGATGAACCGCGGCGGCCACAGGCAGCGTCCCACCAGCCACGGCGTTTTGACCCGCGTGAGCAGCGACGAGGCTCCTTCGTCCACGACGACCTCCACGTTGGGATGGTCCTGAAGGCAGGTGGCCGGCACGAGCAGCTGTTTTTCGCCCTCGACCAGACTCCGCACGACGGCGGCTTTTTCCTCGCCCCATGCGATGAGGATGATCCGTTTGGCGTTCATGATCGTGCCGAGTCCCATCGTGATGGCTTTGTGCGGCACGTAATCGATGCCGTAGAAAAGCGAGGCGGCCGCTTCGCGGCTTTCGTTGCCGAGCGCCACCAGCCGGGTGCGGGTATTGGTATATGATCCCGGTTCGTTGAATCCGATCTGGCCCTGTACGCCCGTGCCCAGAATCATCAGGTCGATGCCGTCGTACTCTTCGATTTTGGCTTCGTACTCGCGGCAGAAAGCCTCCACTTTGTCCAAGGGCAGCGTGCCGTCGGGAATGTGGATGTTCTCGGGTCTGATGTCCACATGGTCGAGCAGACTCTCATGGATCGAGTAGTTCCGGCTCTGGAGTTCCTCGGGCGATATGGGGAAAAACTCGTCCAGACTGAAAACGACCACGTTCCGGAAACTCAGGCCTTCGTTCCGGTGCATGTC
>UROX01000121.1 GCA_900549685.1 uncultured Alistipes sp. | reverse complement strand
ATGTTTTCTTTTGTATAAAGAGTCGATAAAGTTATCCGGATATGAAATTATCTCAGTACAATTACAGTTTTACTCCCGATCTGCTGGCCAAATATCCGGCCGAGAACCGGGACGAATCCCGGTTGATGGTGCTCAATCGCAAGAACGGCAAGATCGAACACAAGGTGTTCAGGGATATGATCGACTATTTCAAGGCCGGCGACGTGCTGGTGCTCAACGACACGAAGGTCTTCCCGGCCCGTCTGTACGGCAACAAGGAGAAGACGGGCGCCGAGATCGAGATCTTCCTGCTCCGCGAGCTGAACCGGGAGGTGGGGTTATGGGACGTACTGGTCGATCCGGCCCGGAAGATCCGTATCGGCAATAAACTTTATTTCGGCGACGATGACCTGATGGTGGCCGAGGTAATCGACAACACCACGTCGCGGGGACGGACGCTCCGTTTCCTTTTCGACGGCGATTACGACGAATTCAAGGCGGCTCTGTTCAAACTGGGCGAGACGCCGCTGCCCAAATGGGTGCGCCCCAAAGTGGAACCGATCGACGAAGAACGTTATCAGACCATATTCGCCCGTCACGAAGGAGCCGTGGCCGCTCCTACCGCCGGATTGCATTTCAGCAAACATCTGCTCAAACGGCTCGAGATAAAAGGCGTGGACATGAGTTTTCTGACCTTGCACGTTGGACTGGGCAATTTCAGGACCGTCGATGTGGAGGACCTGACCAAGCACAAGATGGATTCCGAGCAGGTCGTCATTCCCGAGGAGACGGCCGACAGAGTCAATCGGGTCAAACAGGCCGGCGGCCGCGTCTGCGCCGTGGGAACGACCGTCATGCGGTCGATCGAAAGTTCGGTTTCGACCGAAGGGATGCTCAAGCCTTTCGACGGGTGGACCAACAAGTTTATTTTCTGTCCGTATGAGTTCAGCGTGGCCAACTGCATGATTACCAACTTCCATCTGCCCTATTCGACGCAGTTGATGATGGTGGCCGCCTTCGCGGGATACGAGGCGCTCATCGACGCTTATGAACTGGCTGCGAAAGAGGGGTATCGGTTCGGGACCTACGGCGATGCGATGCTGATTCTCTAAGCGGTCGTCGCGATGGGGCGCTTTTTGTTTAAGTCGTCAAATTTTCGTACTTTTGCATTCGGACCGCGTCCGGTCCGGAATATTAAAAATCCGTGAAATGAGCCACTGCAAAATTCTTTATGTCTGTCAGGAAATAACGCCTTATCTTCCTGAAACCGATATGTCCGTCTTGTGCAGAACGCTCTCTCAGGGTATGCAGGAGAAAGGAAACGAAATCCGGACCTTCATGCCCCGTTACGGGTCGATCAACGAAAGGCGCAACCAGCTGCACGAGGTGATCCGTCTTTCGGGGATGAACCTCATCATCGACAACAACGACCATCAGCTGATTATCAAAGTCGCGTCGATTCCCTCGGCGCGCGTGCAGATCTATTTCATCGACAACGAGGATTATTTCCATCGCAAGGCCACGATCCGCGATGCAGAGGGAAACCTGTTCGCCGACAACGACGAGCGGATCATCTTTTTCGCCCGGGGCGTGCTCGAAACGGTCAAGAAACTCCGCTGGTCGCCCGATGTCGTTCATTGCGTGGGTTGGTTTTCGGCCATCGTGCCTGTCTATTTGCGCAACGCTTTCGCCGACGATCCCGTGTTCAAGGACGTCAAGATCGTCCTTTCCGTTTACGACGACGGATTCGAAGGCGAACTGGACCGGAATTTCAAGACGAAAATGCAGGGAGAAGGCGTCGGCAAGAAATATCTGCCGCAGTTGGACGAGCCGACATACGAAAACCTGATGAAGTTCGTTATCAACTATGCGGACGGCGTGATTTTTGAAACCCCGACACCGCCCGAAAGCATCAGGGCGTATCTGGAGGAAACGGGAAAACCCTGTCTGGAATATCAGGACAAGAGTACGCCGGCCTATCAGGACAGCTATCAGGCGTTCTATAACAAAATACTGGCAAATGAATAAGCGCAGGAGGTTGAATGCAGCGGCGACGCTGCTTTTCCTATCGGTACTGGTTTCCTGTACGCAGATGGATTATCAGGTGGGCGACGGGCTGATTCCCGGCGATCAGCAGATGAAGGTCGGGATGGACACGATTTACGGTATCGATACCTATCTGGCCCGTTACGACTCTTTCCCCGCCAGCGGTTATGCCTACGGATATGTGGGATCTGCCGTCAGCGAGACGTTCGGACGCACGTCGGCTTCTTTCTCGACCCAGTACATGCTCTATTATTTCTCCTCCGGCGACGAGATGTTCGGAACGGCGCCCGTGTACGACTCGATGGTGTTCACCTTCACGCTGGGGTCGAACTATTACGGCGACACGACCAAAACGCAACGCTTCAATATTTACGAACTGGACGGCGATCTGAACGTAGATTCGACTTATTATACCGATTTCGATCAGCAGTCGGTGGCCAGCGATCGTCTGCTGTACAGTTTCGAACTGACCGGGCTGCCGACCACGGAACTCCGGTTCAGGATGACGGGAGACGCTGCCGACGAGTTCGCCCGCAAACTGATGGACACGACGGGCCGGACCTATACCGGCGACTCGGCGTTCTATGCCCGGCACAAGGGATTTTATATCGTGCCCGATGAATCGTCGCCCGAAGACGCCGCCGTGTACCAGTTCTCGTACAGCAATATGGAGTTGGAACTTTATACCCGAAACCATACCGACGAGACGGCGCAGACGGTCAAGGATACGGTGGTTACGTATTATTCGTTCTCCAATGCCAATTCGTTGCTGTTCTACAATGCCAGCGTCAGCACGATCCTGCACGATTACGAAGGTACGCAGATACGCAACCTGAACGACACGCTGCCGGGCGACGAACCCGCTCCGGTGGGATACATACAGGGACTGGGCGGCGTAGTGACCTACGTTCGGTTCAGCGACGAATTCATCGACAAGCTGTTGTCCGAAATCAAGGAACCCTACAAGTCGATGGTCATCAACAAGGCGACGCTGGTGTGGAACGTAAAGGATCCTTCGCCCTCGGTGTACGAAGCCGCTTTCGGGAGGATCGGAGCATATGCGAACTACAAGACGTTCGTCTCCATTCCCGATTATAACTACACGGCGGAGACGAACAACGATCTGACGTTGCTCTACGACGGTTATCTGGACCGGACGCACGGCGATTATTCGATCGATGTTTCCAGTTTCCTGCAGAAGATCGTCAATCAGGCCAAGTACGGGTCGCCGAAAGATGCGCCGCACACGATGATCCTCGGTCCGTCTTCGACCGAACTGGCGTCTTTCGGAGAAGTGGCGCTCGAGACGGGCGCGAGCGATCCTCCCCTGCGGGTAGAGCTTACGTACACGCTCGTTCGTTAGACATTCGATAGAAATCCGTTAAACCTAAAGATTACGCTTTAGGTTTTTCGTTATATGGAACTTCGATTCGCCGGGCCGCGCATGCGGTTCCGCCGGTCGGAAAAAGAGACAAAAAGAACATTATGCAAGAGAATTTGGTGATCGTGGAGTCTCCTGCCAAGGCTAAGACCATCGAGAAGTTTCTGGGCAAAGGATATGTCGTCAAGTCGAGCTTCGGACATATCCGGGACTTGTCGAAAAAGGAGCTGGGAATCGACATAAAGAACGACTTCGCGCCGAACTACGAAATATCGCCGGACAAGAAGAAAACGGTGGCCGAGCTGGAGAAGCTGGCCAAGTCGGCCAAGACGGTGTGGCTCGCATCCGATGAAGACCGCGAGGGAGAGGCCATCGCATGGCATCTGTCGCAGGTGCTGGGGCTTCGTGACGAAAATACGAAGCGCATCGTTTTCCACGAGATCACGAAAAACGCCATTCTGCATGCCATCAAAAATCCCCGGGGAATCGATATCAATCGTGTGAACGCTCAACAGGCGCGCCGCATTCTGGACCGTCTGGTGGGTTTCGAACTGTCGCCTGTGCTGTGGAAAAAAATCCGGCCGTCGTTGTCGGCTGGCCGGGTACAGAGCGTGGCCGTGCGGCTGATCGTGGAGCGCGAGCGCGAGATCATGGCTTTCGAATCGACGGCCTATTATCGTGTGGTGGCCGATTTCATCGCGGTCGATGCCGACGGGAAAAAATCGGTTTTCAAAGCCGAACTCAATAAACGCTTCGCTACGGAACAGGAAGCCGTCGCGCTGCTCGAAAAGTGCAAGACCGCCCGGTTTACGGTCGGCAGTGTCGAACGCAAACCGGCCAAGAAATCGCCGGCAGCGCCTTTCACCACCTCGACGTTGCAGCAGGAAGCCGGACGTAAGCTCGGCATGTCGGTCAGCCAGACGATGTCGGTCGCTCAGCGACTTTACGAAGCGGGGTACATCACCTATATGCGTACCGACTCGGTCAATCTGTCGGGGCAGGCCATTGCGGCGGCCAAGGAAGAGATCGTCGGTCTGTTCGGGGAACAGTATTCGGAGGTCCGCAATTACAAAACCAAGACGAAAGGTGCGCAGGAAGCCCACGAGGCGATCCGGCCTTCCTATATGAACAAACGGGAAATCGACGCCACGCCGGCCGAGAAACGGCTCTACGACCTGATTTGGAAACGAACGCTCGCTTCGCAGATGGCTTCGGCCCGGATCGAACGGACGGTGGCCGATATTCTCGTCGAGGGTGCCGAGGAACGGTTCGTCGCCACGGGCGAGGTCGTGCAGTTCGACGGTTTTCTCCGTCTTTACTCCGAATCGACCGAGGATGATGTGCAGGAGGGCGAAAGCGCGTTGCTGCCGCCGCTCTCCAAAGGCGACGAGCTGTCGGCCAAGGCTGTTACCGCCTCGCAGCGTTTCACGCAGAGTCCGCCCCGGTACAGCGAGGCTTCGCTGGTCAAGCGGCTCGAAGAACTGGGCATCGGACGGCCTTCGACCTATGCGCCCACGATCTCGACGATCATCACGCGGGGATATGTCGTCAAGGAGAACCGCGACGGCAACAAGCGGGAATACGTCCAGCTGAAACTCGAAAAAGGTGCGATCGACCGCAAAATGCTTACCGAAAACGTGGGCAAGGAGAAGAACAAGCTTTCGCCGACCGACATCGGTATGATCGTGACGGACTATCTGGACGAGCAGTTCTCCGACGTGATGGACTATAACTTCACGGCCGTGGTCGAGAAGGAATTCGACGAAATCGCCGAGGGAGCCAAGAGTTGGGTGGACATGATCCGCGGTTTCTATTCGAAGTTCCATACGACGGTCGATAAAGCGCTCGAAAGCCAGCCCGTGCGCAGTAGTCAGGCTCATCTGTTGGGAACCGATCCCAAAAGCGGCAAACCGGTGTATGTCAAGATCGGCCGGTTCGGTCCCGTGGCTCAGATCGGCGGCGACGACGGCGAGAAACCGCGTTATGCCAGTCTGAAGAAAGGACAGCTGATCGCTTCCATCACGCTCGAGGAGGCGCTCGATCTGTTTTCGCTGCCCCGGACGGTCGGACAGTTCGAAGATAAAGAGGTCGTGATCGGGATCGGCAAGTTCGGTCCTTATGTCCGCCACGACGGCAAGTTCGTCTCGCTGGCCAAGACCGACGATCCGTATACGATCGAGCTGGACAGGGCTGTCGCGTTGATCGAGGAGAAACGGACGAAGGACGCCAAGACTAAAGTGCCTATCCGCACGTATCCCGAAGAAGAGGGACTGCAGGTGCTCAACGGACGTTATGGTCCCTATATCGCGTTCGGAGGCAAAAATTACCGGATTCCGAAGGGGTATACGCCCGAGGAACTGACGCTGGAGGAGTGCCGTGAAATCATCGCCAAATCGAAAAAATAAGCCGTGCGCCGCATCCCGCAGGAAGGTTTCCGTAGGAAGAAGGGCAGGGAAGTGGTTCGGCACCGATAAAAAAGACCGTGTCGTCGAAATCGCGGCCCTGACCGTTCTGATCGCCCAGTGGGTCTATGTGGCATGTCGCTACGGCGATCTGCCGGCCGAACTGCCGCTGCATTTCGATTTCGAACGGGAGGGGTCGCCTTTCGATCCGCGGTGGCATATCTGGATTCTGCCCTGCGTGTCGGCGGCCGTTTATGCGTTGCTGAGTTGGGTGCAGCGCTATCCTCACCGTTTTTTCTATCCGGTAAAAGTCACCGATCTTAACCGGAACATATTGTATGGGCTTGCCGTGCGGACTTTCCGGATCGAAAAACTGCTGCTCGTCGTGCTGTATGCCTATGCCGGTTATAACGAAGTGTCGGCGGCATGTTCCGAGATGTTGATGAGTGTCCGGCCGCTCCATGTGCTGGGAGCTGCGGCGGTGCTGATTCCGTTGGCCGTCGTCGTGCGGATGGCGAGGTATAAGTGATTTGTCCGGCAGGACGAGATACTATTGCCGACGGGGGCGTATGCAGGGAGTTTTCGGTGGGGATAATCCGTCTATTGCTGCGTCCGCAGGCAGGTTCACGGAACTACGTTATTTGACCCGTACATATCGATAGAGAGAAAAACGGGAAGCGGGTGCTTGTTTCATACAAGCACTCGCTTCCCGTTCGTATATCTTCGGTTGAGGGGATGGATAACACCGGCCTGCTTGCCGAGGAAATCCGTCGATTTTCCCTTGCTGTTCCCGTCCGTTTATTCCGTCGGCGATAAAAGGTCCGCAAGTCGGGGAACCCGGTGCGGTCGCATTAGAGTCCCCTCAGGCGTTTTTCCCATGCCCATGCCGAAGCGAGCGTCTCTTCGATCGGACGTTCGGCTTTCCATCCCAGTTCACGGTTGGCGAAGGTCGTGTCGGCCCATATTTTCTCGATGTCGCCGGCCCGTCGTCCGACGATCTTGTGCGGGACTTTCACGCCGGTGGCTTTCTCGAAAGCGGCCACCAGTTCGAGCACGGAGCGGCCCTGTCCCGTGCCGATGTTGAAGAACTCGTAGTTGCCTTTGCTCTTCCGCTCGATCATGCGGCTTACCGCCACGACGTGGGCGCGTGCCAGATCGACCACATCGATATAGTCGCGGATGGCCGAGCCGTCGGGCGTGTCGTAATCGTCACCGAAGACGCTCAGGCAGGGGCGTATGCCGGCGGCCGTTTGGGTGATGAACGGCACCAGATTGCCCGGAACGCCTTTGGGCAGTTCGCCGATCAGCGCCGAAGGATGCGCGCCGATGGGATTGAAGTAACGCAGGGCGATTCCGTAAAGTTCGGGGTAGGCCGCAGTCGTGTCGCGCAGGATGTCCTCGCAGATCTGTTTGGTGTTGCCGTAGGGCGAAGTGGCGCTCTGGCGCGGAGTCTGTTCGGTGACGGGCAGTACGTCGGGCTGTCCGTACACAGTGCACGAAGATGAGAAGACGATGTTGCGGACCCCTTTTTCGCGCATCAGCTCCAGCATGTTGAGCAGGGAAAGAATATTGTTGCGGTAGTAGAGCAGCGGTTTCTCGACCGATTCGCCCACGGCTTTCGAGGCTGCGAAGTGGATGACCGAATCGAACTTATAGTTGTCGAATACGGCGGCCAGTGCGTTTTTGTCGTCGCAATCGACCTGCACGAAAGGAATGTTCCTACCCGTGATCTGCCGGACGCCTTCTACGGCCTGCATTTCGGAGTTCGACAGATTGTCGGCGATGACAACGTCGTATCCGGCCTCGATAAGCTCTACGGCCGTGTGGGTTCCGATATAGCCGGCTCCTCCGGCCACCAATACGCATTCTTTCATATCGTTCTTGTTTTATGATTCTCCGAGGGATTTCTTCGGACGGTAAAGGTAGGAAAAAATCGGATAGGACGGTTCGG
>UROX01000120.1 GCA_900549685.1 uncultured Alistipes sp. | reverse complement strand
TTGAGAAAGCAAATATGGTGGCTGTAGTTCAGTTGGTTAGAGCGTCAGATTGTGGTTCCGAAGGTCGTGGGTTCGAGTCCCATCTTCCACCCTCGAAGTTCTTGAAATAAAGAGTAATGCGAAGCAAAAAACCTTATGTATCAGCGATATGTAAGGTTTTTTCGTTTTTTAGGCGATGTATTCGAGCGTATAAAAAAGCAGGTTGCCCGGACCGAAATCGTGACCTGTTTCGCTCGAACCGAAAATAGGTCACGATTTACGATCAATGCGTTGAATTACATTGTTTTGCGTCCAATAATCTCTATGCTGCATACGTTTAACCGATCCAACCCAAGCAGCATTATGAAACGCACGACATTCAGCGTGGTCTTCTTCTGCAAGAAGACGAAACTCACGAAGAAGGGCACAGCGCCGATCTATGCCCGTATCACGACCTCCGGCCGGTCGACGGAGATTTATACCCAGTGCCGGATCGAACCGGAGCATTGGAACCAGCGTTTGGAACGTTGCATGTTGCGAGACCCCGTTTCTACGCAGATCAACGGGATTCTCGCTACTTACCGCACAAACATCCTCGCTGCCTACGGATAGCCTTATTAAGGAGGGCAAGACTCCGGACTGCTTCGCCATCAAGCACCGATTGGAACATGCGGCAGCGAGTTCGCGGATGTTCCTTGTCGAGTTTTCGAAATACTGCGACAAACGGCAAAGGGAGGTGGGTATCCGCCTTACGCAACTCACGGCGAACAAATACCACCGTCTGCTGCGTTATATGACCGAATACATGAGAGAACAGTACAGGAAAGACGACCTGCCGCTGGATGCGATCGACTATGCATATATCGACGGATTGAATACGTTCATGCAGACGGCGCATAACTGCAAGAACAACGGCGCCGTGAACCTGCTGTGCTGTCTGAAAAACTTTATCCTCTATGCGATACGGAACGAGTGGCTGGAAAAGAATCCGTTCCGCTACTACAAGATGAAGGTGGATCGGACGAACGTCAAGGTTCCGCTGACGAAAGAGGAGCTCGAAACGCTTATCCACAAGCCGCTGCCGAACGACCGGCTGGCCCGCATCCGCGACGTGTTCTCGTTCTGCTGCCTGACGGGGCTGGCCTTTACGGATGTGGATCACCTGCGCAGGGAGCATATCACGACCGACGAGGACGGGACGCAGTGGATCCACAAGCCGAGGGAAAAGACGGCGGTAATGAGTCGTGTGCCGCTGCTACCGCATCCGATCGCACTGCTGCGGAAATACGAGCGGGATGAAACGTGCAGGGCGAGAGGCAAGCTGCTTCCCGTGCCGTCGAACGCGAAGATGAACGCCTATCTGAAAGAGTTGGCCGATATATGCGGTATTCGCAAACGCCTTTCGACGCACACGGCTCGTCATACGTTCGCTACACTCATTCTGGCAAGCGGGGCGACGCTCTACAATGTGGCCAAGATGCTGGGACACTCCAATACGAACATGACCCGCCATTATGCCCGAATCCTCGATTCATCCATTATGCGGGACATGCAGACCGTAGCCAAAGCGATGGATCTGTAAATCGAACGGTCAGCGAAGGCCACGAGCGGCCGTAGCGCATAAACGGACATCGCACGTCGTTACGGTCATCGAATTGTGTCGAACTTAAATCGAATCTTATGGATTACATGCTCATCGAGACGGGAGCCTGCAACGAACTGCGGGCGCTCGTCGACCGCCTTCTCGAACGCATCGCCGCCTATCACGCCCGATGTATGCCTTCCGCCTCTGCGTGGTGAATGACCTCCGACGAGGTCTGCAAAGCGTTGAGTCTTTCCAAACGCGCCTTGCAGCATTACCGCACCACAGGGGTTATCCCTTACTCCTCGCTGGGCAACAGGATCGTCTTCCGCGAGGCGGACATCGCCCGGATTTTACAAGCGAACTTCATTCCGGCAGAAAAGCGATGAACGACGGCATCATCCTGCGCACGTCGCCCGAATTTACGGCATTGTGCAAGAACCTCCTCCAAGCGATCGAACGACTCGACGGACTGCTCGCCGAGCTACGGCCTTCGATTCGTTCGGAAACGTACCTGACAAGTGAAGAGGTGCGTATGATTTTCGACCTCTGCCCCCGCAGTTTGCAGAATTACCGCGACAACCGGCTGATTCCCTATACGACCATCGGAGGTAAGATTCTCTATCCGCAATCGGCGATCCTCGAACTGCTCGAAGCGAATTTCGTCGACGTGCGACGATAGACGACAAGAAGGAGGAGGACGATTTGTCCTTCTCCTTGTCATTTCGGAATGTGACGTATGGAATCGTCGGGTGCGATCTCGAAAATCTTGCCTGTTCCGAAATCCAGCCGGATCGGATATTTGCGCAGGTAACGCACATACTTTCCGCCGAACGACTTCCGTATGGCTTCGGCCATGAACACCAAACCCGTGCAGACGGTTATCGGGACTTCGTACTGCGGATACCGGTGCATGATCTCGATGCGGCACTCATCCATCTCTTCGAGCGAGAACGTCTCGCCGTCGATAATGCGCAGGATGCGCCGGCACAGTTCGTAGTCGCGTTGCAGGCGGCAGATCTTCTCCGTATGTCGTTGCAGATAGCGGCGGCAACTTCGCGCTTGGGCTGGAAGACGAGGCGGTTCGTCGCGGCGTTCTTGCCCACGAAGCACCACTCCTCCTCTCCCGTCAGCGGGTCTTTGTGCTTTATCAGGCGTTCCAGCGTGCCGCCACGCTCCAGCGCGGCCTTCTCCTGCGTGGAGAACATCATTTTGTACTCTTCATGCTCGTACTCCGGCACGGCGAGCGGTGCGTCGAGGGTCACCTTCAGCTCGTTGTTATGGTCGCGGTAGAAGCGCGGCGAGAACATTCCCGACACCTTGATCCCGGGCATGACCTCCGCAGTCACCGGAACCAGCTCTTCGACGGGAAGACCCATACGCATCGCCTCACGTGTTTGCGGCGTCAGCGCATCGAAGTCGATGCCCAGCTCCCGCAGTGCGGCTCGCGGAATCTCCGCATGGTCGTACTTCACCCGTTCGAGTTGCATCGTATCCACACGATGATCGTACAGCGCCTTCAGCCCCTTCTCGTCGTTGGGGTTTTGCGTCAGGCGAAGCAGGTCGTTGACCACATCCTGCACGGCGTTGAAGGGTACTTTCAGAAACTGGAAGTCGACGGCTTTGTCCGACTGCGACTTGAAGCTGCGGATGAAGGCCGCCACCGCACCGCTCTTCGCGACCTCGAAAAACGACGGCGCGTTCTTTGTCAGTGGCTCCACGGTATGCACCTCGTAACGGTTGCCGCGTTCGCGCAAGTCCGAAACGACCTGCACCTCGCCCGTTCCGGGATGGCGCGCCAGAAGCGTCTCTTTGTAGTCGGGCCACCGAGGCTCCTCCGGCGCTTGATTCTTTTCCTTTTCCATAATGATTGATGATGATTGATTGATAATTCACTTCGGATGTCTCGCAGGGCATCCGTCGCAAATATATCGGAGGACAAAGGGGAATCGTACCGCTGGCCGCCCGAGGCCGTTCAGGGCCGTCCGGATCTCTGAGAACACAAAAAACGGATACCGAGGGACGGTATCCGGAAGTGAAAACGAGGCGGTGCGTTATTCGGCGTTCTTATCGTAAAGCGCCCTGACGGGCTGGATGAAATGTTCGATGAGCCGCATCTCTTTGGTGATGATCTCGGCCGTGCCGTCCATGCCGTGAATGAGCGGAAGCTCCTTCTTGTACGACGTGCGCAGCGCGTCGGGAAAGGCGACGGTGACGATATAGCCCTGCGTACCGTCCGGAACGGCGGAAATCGTCCGCACGACACCGCGCAGGATGCCGAACTCCATGTAGGGAAAGCCGTTGAGCTTCACGTTGACCTTCTGCCCCGGCTCCACATCCCCGCGTGACGCGGCCGGCAGATGAAGCCGGCCGACGACCTCCGTCTCGGCCGCGGGCAGGATGCTCGCCAGCAACTCGCCGGCTGTCGTCTGACGTCGGTACGGACCGCTGTTGAGCAGTGTCACACGCCCGTCGGCCGGAGCCTCGACGACGTGCTGCGCCTTCCACTGAGCGATCGCCGACGTGAGCTGTTGCAGGGTCGCCTCGCTGCCATTGGCGCGGTAGGCGGCATAGGAGAAGCGCAGATCGTCGGGCAGGGTCTCGTCGGTCGGCAGCCACAGGCTCTTTTCCAGATGCTGCACCTCGCGGTACTCGTCCCGTGTGGCGTAAAGAACGAGCACGTCGCCCTTTGCGACGGTTTGACCCTCGGTCGCGACCGCCTCGGCGATGCCGGTATGCGGCGCCGTCACGTCGACCGGCGGAGGAACGGTCGTAAGCGTGATCGTCCCCGTGACCGTCTGAGGGTAGCGGATGAAGTAACACCCCAGAAACAGCAGCGCCAGCAGAACGAAGATCAGCGTGATGCCCCAGCGCACGATCCACGACGGCATCGTGCCGATGATCTCGTCGGCCTCTTCGCTGTATGTACGGTCGTAAAGCGGCATATCAGTTTCCCAATTCGAGTTGGTTTCTAACCAGATTGTAGTAGTGGCCACGGCGCGCCGTCAGCTCCTTGTGCGTGCCCTGCTCGACGATGCGGCCCCGGTCGAGCACCACGATGTTGTCGGCATTCATCACCGTCGACAGGCGGTGCGCCACGACGACCACCGTGCGCCCCTCGAAGAAAGATTGCAGCTTCTCCATGATCGAGCGTTCGTTGGCCGCATCCAGCGAGTTGGTCGCCTCGTCCAGAAAGAGGTATTTCGCATCCTTGTACGCCGCGCGCGCGATGAACAGACGCTGCCGCTGTCCCGTGCTCAGGCCGTGGCCGTCCAGTCCGATCTTCGTGTCGTAGCGCATCGGCAGCGACTCGATCCACTCGTCGATGTTGGCCATGCGCGCCGCACGCCGCACACGCTCCATGTCGGGCTGTTCGTCCACGACGCCGATATTGCGGGCGATGGTGTCGGCAAAGATCGTCGCCTCCTGCATCACCACGCCGCAGTCGCGGCGCCAGCAGCTTTCGCTGTACTGTCCGAGCGGCCGGCCGTCGAGTAGCACCTCGCCCTGCGTGGGGCGGTAGAAGCCCAGCAGCAGCTTGAGCATCGTCGTCTTGCCGCTGCCCGACGCCCCGACGATGGCCGTCACCTTGCGCACGGGGATCGTCAGCGACACTCCGTCCAGCGCGCGTTCGGAGTTGGGGCCTTCGTAGTGGAACACCACGTCGCGGAACTCCAGCGGCGCCGAGTCGGGAATCGTGCGGATACGCGGCTCGTCGTCCGGCTCCTCGTCCGGACGGTCGTAGATCTCACCCAGACGCTCCAGCGAAATCTTGGCGTCCTGCGTGGCCTGCATGAACGAAATGAACTGCGAAAGCGGGCCGTTCAACTGCCCGAGGATATACTGCATGGCCATCATCATACCGAGCGTCATGTCGCCCTTGATAACGGCGCTCACGGCCAGAAACGACACGACGATGTTCTTCGTCTGCGAGATGAACAATGCCCCGACCTCCTGCGTCTGGCCCAAAGTAAGGCTCTTGATGCTGATCTTGAACAGACGTGCCTGGATGCGTTCCCACTCCCAGCGTTTCTGACGCTCGCATGAGTTGAGCTTGATGTCCTGCATCCCGCCGATAAGCTGGATCATGGTGCTTTGGTTCTCCGACGACTCCTGAAAACGCATGTAGTCCAGCTTGCGGCGGTATTTCATAAACAGAAGCACCCACAGCGCGTAGAGGATGCTGCCGCCGAGGAACACCAGCAGGATCGTCGCGCTGTAACCGGCCATGACGCACGTATAGACGATGAAGGTCAGAATGGCGACGGCCATGCTCAGCAGTGTTCCCGTGAGGAACGACTGCACGCGACCGTAGTCGCCGATGCGTTGCAGGATGTCGCCGCTCTTCTTCGCATCGAAATAGGCGATCGGAAGCCGCATGAGCTTGCACAGAAAATCCGAAATGTAGGAGATGCTGATGCGTGTGGTCATGTGCAGCGACAGCCACTGCCGGATCAGGTTGTTGGCGAATTGTCCGAGCGTCAGGGCCACCTGCGCGATGAGGATCATCACCACGAAATTCAGGTTGCCCGTACCGATACCCACGTCGACGATGGATTGCGTCAGGAAAGGCAGGATCAGGTTCAGACCACTGGCCACGAGCATCGCAAGCACCAGTTGTACGAAGTAGGACTTGTAGGGTTTGAGGTATTGCAGCAGGTAGCTGAATTTCAACTGCGTGTTCTCCTCGCCCGGAGACTCGTAGAAGCGCGGAGTGGGTTCCAGCAGCAGGATCACGCCCTGTTTTCCTGCTCGGCTTTCGTCCGTCTCGTCGTCGTAGACCTGCGTTTTGAGCCACCCCCGCAGGAATTTCTCCTCGTCGTACTTCAACAATCCCACGGCTGGATCCGAAACGTAGACCCACCACTTGCCGCGGCGTTTGCGGATTTTATAGACGACGACGTAGTGTTTGCTGTTCCAGTAGACGATGCACGGCAGCGGAACCTCGTCGCGGAACACCTCCCACGTGGTGCTGATACCCGTCGTGCGGAAGCCCAGAGACTCGGCGGCATCGCTCAGGTCAAGCAGCGATACTCCCTCGCGTGACATGTAGCAGCGGTCGCGCAGCGTGAGCATCGAGTAGTTCTTGCCGTAGAACTTCGAAATGATGCGCAGGCACGCCGGACCGCAGTCCATCGAGTCGGGTTGCAGGTAGGAGGGAAACATAGTTCAAAGATAGCATTTTTCAGCGAGAATCCGCTGTCAGCCCGAACTTTTTCAGCTGGATGATCTTGCCATTTTGCGTGACGCCTTCGATAGAGATGTCGTAATCGGCCGGTGCGTCGGAGGTGTAGAACTCGACGGTGGCCTGTCCCGTATCGTCGAGCTTGACGGTCGGATTCCAGTAGAGCGTCGTGCGGTAGTCGGGGACCATCGAGCGGCGGGCCTTCTCCGTCGCGTATGCCGGAGCATAAAACTCCGCAGGGGTCTGATAGCCCAAAGGAGAGACGAATTCCACATCGCGGGCAGGAAGCGTGCGGGTCGCATCGTCCAATTCTTTTCCCTTTTTCGTCGTAATCGAGATAATACCAGCCTGTTTCCAATGAGACACACCCCATAATACCATATTGCCGCCTTCGATTAAATCGATCCGTGAGACGATTTCAAGAGGATAGTATAAAATATCCGGGACATTATCGAAATCGTCGATATATTGGATTTGTCTCTTGTTGCCTCCTGTACTTTGTTGTGCTGAATTGGTATTCGAGTAATTCATTCCGGTAAAGTCGATCCATCCCCCCGGATCAGGAATCGGAGGGAGACGTGTTTGCGTTTTATGATTCCTGCCCATTCCGGTTGACCGGAAGGCTCGCACTGGGTTCATCTCTCCTACGGTTTCCTCCAATCTTCCGTCGACCATGAATCCGGGGCGGTATCCTCGATATGACACTTGCCGTCCTACTACGGACATTCCCGGCATCCTTGCGATGAAGTCGAGAATGGTTCCGGCCCCCGATTCCTTGATCTGCTCGGCCGTCCACGTGCGTGCGGCCAGCCGATGCTCGGGTCGTGTGGATTCGAGGCGTTTGTGATGCGTGACATACACCGTGTCGATGAGGATGTTCCGCATGTCGGTCTGCCCTCGCTGCTCGATGTAGTACCGAGCCTGTGCAATGTAGGGCTTCTTCTGCTCCTGCGCAGGCACGCGGGGCAGCGTCCCCACCTCGGGGAACGAATCGCGCGCGACCTTCACCGTCGCCTCCGGCATCGACCCCCGCACCGCCGCGGGCCGCAGCACGTAGAGCGTGCTGTCGGGGAAGTCGAAGCCGTTGAGCGCGAACGCTCCGGTGTCGTCGACGGCGCATTTCGTCACATAATGCAGCGAGGGTACGATCATCCGCATTTCGTAACGGCTCAGCTTCTTCTTGCGGTTCCACAGTCCGCTTTTGCTGATGCGTCCGGTGATCTCCTGCCCGACCTCCAACGGATACTGCGGTTCCACGTACTCCTTTTTCATCAGCTCCGGCACGTCGTAGCGCCGCCATCC
>UROX01000119.1 GCA_900549685.1 uncultured Alistipes sp. | reverse complement strand
GCTCACGAGGTCCTTTTCGAAGGACCTTTTTTTGTTGGGCGAAATTGCGCGACACAGAGTAAACGATTCTGTATATCAACGATATGCGGGATCGTTTCGTTTTTGGGCCGGAGCAAGAGGCAGCAGAGAAAGCACCTTTCCCGTGTACCGAATCGTGGTACATATGTGCGAGCGGTAGAAATGCACCTCATTTTTTCGGCAGTGCGTTGAATTATATCGATCTGCATCGCATGTTCCAGACGTTTGTTTCAATCGTATTGATTGTCAAACTCAAAATGTATCCGGACAATGAAAAAACGATTCGCCATGCCCTACTTTCCGTGCAAGGTCCACCGACAAGGAGGGATTGTTCCCTTCTGGCTCGCATCACCACCAACGGTATCCCGAAGGATATCTACATCCAATGTTCGGTGTCCGCCGACAAACGAAATCGGTCCAAAGAACGATCTTTCTGTAAAGACAAGCTCTGCCGGCAGGTCAATTCCTATCCGGACGACTACCGCGCCCGTATCCTCGCAAAGCGGCAGGAGTTGATTGCCAAAGGGAACGAAGGCAACTGTATTCAGATCAAGGAGCGGTTGCAGAATCCCGTTACGTTTTCGATCATCTTTCTTGCCGAGTCGGAAAGACACTACGACGAACGGCAAGCGGAAATCGGCGTGCGGATTACACAGCTGACGGAGAACAAGTACCACCGAATATTAGACTACTTGAAAGAGATGCGGAAGATGAACGGGGATATATTGTCATTGGATCAGCAAACTGCGATTCCGATGAAAAGAGAAATCACCACGATAGACGAGTATGGCAAATTAGCCGCACCAGCCGATTCCAAAAAGATTCGGACGCCCGAAACCACAGTCGGCAGCACGATGGGTCGCAACGGGTCGCTCCATAAAATAGTCGGATAAGTCCACGATGCCCGGCAAACGGTTATTGTTTTCGAAATTCCATGGGTGTCATGCCCGTATGACGCCGGAAATAGCGTCCCAGATAGGAGGTCGAATCGAAGTGGAACATGTGGGCGATCTCCTTCACCGTCATATCGGTCGAGGAGAGCTGATGTTTGATCTCCATCACGATCTGCCAATCGATGAGTTGCTTGGGTGTCATCTCCGTGATTCGGGCGGTTATCTTCGAAAGGTAGTAAGGCGTGATGCAGAGTTTGTCGGCATAGAATTTCACCTCGTGATGCGAATAGCAGTTTTCCGTCACCAGTTTGCAGAAGCAGTTGAAAAGGCGGCGCGAGAATGGGATATGGATTTGACATTCTCGGGCGGAGCATCGAAAACCAGCTTGACTTCCATCGCGAGAAACAGATTCTGCAGTTGGTTCTTCATCATCATGCGGGCCGATTTCGCGACGGAACATTGTGAGTAATAGTCGATATGGGCGTTCCATGTCTCCGCCAATACCCTCATTTCCCCGGTCGTCGGCAATATCGGCTCGTTGCAGATGCGTTCGAAGAATGCCGACGAGAGGGGCAGGATGACCTCGTCGGTGAGCGCGGACGACATTTCGATCATCCGCACCCGAAAATCGCCGCATGTCCCGTGTACGACAAACAGCGTGTCGGGAAAGACGACCGCAATGCTTCCGCTGCAGAACACCCGTCGTTCGAGGTTGGCCGAAACGATCGCTTTGCCTTGCAGGCAAAAGAGCAGCAAACACCCCTTTGTCCGGATCGCAGAGCCGAGCGACCCGCTCAAATCCGATGTTACGATTCTATACTCCGCCTCACCGTATCGCTCCATAGTTTTTATTTGTCACGTACAAATATAGCGTCATTCGGCCAAACGACCCGACACAGTTTCCAAAAATCGCCTTATTGTTTGGATTTGTATGCCGTCCGAACGTCGGTGAAACCGTAATTTTGCACCGTCAAAAACGAAAGGGACCATGAAACAAAAATTATCGATTGCGGTGCTCTTGTTAGCGGCCTATCTGGTATCGTGTCGGGAGGCAACCGTTCCGCAGCAGCAGATCGGCTATTCGGTGCTGACGGTCGAGCCGACGACCGTAACACTTACGGAATCCTATTCTGCTTCGATACGCGGGCGGCAAGACATCGAAATCTATCCGCAGGTGTCCGGGACGATTCAGCGCGTCTGCGTCAAGGAAGGAGAGAAGGTACTGCGGGGACAATCGCTCTTCGTCATCGACCGTGTACCCTACGAAGCGGCTCTGCGCACGGCCGTGGCCAACGTTCACGCTGCCGAAGCGCAGGTCGAGACGGCACGGATTACTTATGAAAGCAAACAGGAACTGTTCCGGCGGAATGTCGTCTCGGAATTCGATCTTTCTACTGCCCGCAACGCACTGACCGTAGCTGAAGCCTCGCTGGAACAAACACGGGCCGAGGAGACCAACGCCCGCAACAGTCTATCCTATACGGAGGTGAAAAGTCCTGCCGACGGCGTGGTCGGCACGATTCCCTATCGGGTGGGCGCACTGGTCGGCCCGACATCGGCACAGCCTCTCACGACCGTTGCCGACAACTCGGAGATGTATGTCTATTTCTCGATGTCCGAAAACCGATTGCAGGAACTGGTCATGCGTTACGGCTCGCTCGACCGGACGGTCGAGAACATGCCCGCCGTACGTCTGAGGCTGAACGACGAAACCATTTATGCCGAAGAGGGGCGTATCGAGAGCATCAGCGGCGTGCTGAACCCCGAGACGGGCAGCGGATCGCTGCGCGCGGTCTTCCCCAACCCGAACCGCGTGCTGTTCAGCGGCAGCACGGGCAATGTGACAATCCCGCAACAGTTGGAAAATGCAATCGTCATTCCTCAGGAGGCGACCTACGAATTGCAGGACAAGATCTTCGTCTATCGCGTCATCGACGGCAAAGCCGTCGCCACGCGCATCGAGGTCAGCCCGATACACGACGGTGTGAACTACACCGTGACGAAAGGCCTCTCGGCGGGGGATCGGATCGTTACGACGGGCGTCGGCCTGCTCAACGACGGGGATGAAATCACGATAACCGATAACGCGGGAGGTGAGGTATGAATTTGCGATTTTTCATAGACCGTCCGATCTTCTCGATCGTCATTTCGATTACGATCGTACTGCTGGGCGTCATCGCCCTGACGACCCTTCCGGTCGAGCAGTACCCCGACATCGCGCCGCCGACGGTGCAGGTGACGACCTCCTATCCCGGGGCTAATGCCGAGACGGTGCAGAAGGCTGTCATCGTGCCGCTCGAAGAGGCGATCAACGGCGTGGAGAACATGTTGTATATCCACTCCGAAGCCTCCAACACGGGCGAAGTGACGGTGAACGTCTATTTCCGTCAGGGCGCCGATGCCGACATGGCTGCCGTGAACGTGCAGAATCGCGTGTCGAAGGCGCAGGGACTGCTGCCCGCCGAGGTGACGAAAATCGGTGTGCAGACCCTCAAACAGCAGAAGTCGCTGCTGAAAGTGGTGGCGCTTTACAGCCCCGACGATACCTACGACATGCAGTTCATCAACAACTACATGAAGATCAATGTCGAGCCGCGCATGAAGCGTATCGCGGGCGTCGGTGAGTTCAACGTACTGGCCTCGAACTACTCGATGCGCATCTGGCTCAAGCCCGACGTCATGGCGCAATATAAGCTGATTCCCTCCGACGTAACGGCCGCGCTCGAGAAACAGAACCTCGAATCGGCGACAGGCGCATTCGGCGAGAACCACGCGAACGCCTACGAATATACGATCAAATGGAGCGGCCGCCTCTCGACCCCCGAGCAGTTCGAACAGATCGTCATCCGCTCGCTGCCGAACGGCGACATCCTGCGCTTGAAAGACATCGCCCGCGTAGAGATGGGCGACGAGGCCTACACCTATCGGACACTTACCGACGGTCACGCCGGATGTATCGGCGAAGCGTACCAGAGTGCGGGATCGAACGCGACGAAAGTGGTAGAGAACATCGACGCATTGATCGCCGAGCTGGCAGAAGAGCTGCCCGACGGGTTGGCGTTCGCCGACCTGTTGAGCGTGAACCGGTTTCTCTACGCCTCGATGGAGAACGTGCTGTGGACACTTATCGAGGCGATTCTGCTGGTCGTGCTGGTGGTATACGTCTTCCTGCAGGACATCCGTTCGACACTCATTCCGACCATCGCCATCGTCGTTTCGCTGGTCGGCACGTTCGCCGTCATGTCGTTGCTGGGCTTCTCGATCAACCTTCTGACGCTCTTCGCCCTCGTGCTGGCTATCGGGACGGTGGTCGATAACGCCATCGTGGTGGTCGAAGCGGTGCAGGCACGTTTCGACGCGGGTTACAAATCGGCCTACATGGCCACGAACGATGCCATGCAGGGCATTACGGGCGCAATCATCACCTCGACGCTCGTCTTCATGGCCGTATTTATTCCCGTTTCGATGATGGGCGGCACGTCGGGCGTGTTCTATACACAATTCGGTATCACGATGGCCGTCGCCGTAGGTCTTTCGGCCGTCAATGCCCTGACGCTTTCGCCTGCATTGTGCGCCCTTATGTTGCAACCCTACGTCGATGAGGAGGGTAACGCGCGAGAGAATTTCGCCGCCCGGTTCCGCAAAGCGTTCAACGTCGCTTTCTCGGTCATGGTACAACGCTACGTACGCGGCGTCATCTGGTTCGTGCGCCACCGCTTCGTGGCATGGGGAACGCTCGTTACGGCCGTCGTGCTGCTCGTCGTCCTGATGAAGAATACGCAGACCGGACTGGTTCCCGACGAGGATACGGGGTCGGTCATGGTCAGCGTCACGACCAAGCCCGGCACATCGCTCTATGCCACGACCAACGTACTGTCGCTGCTCGAAAAGGAGATTCAACAGATGCCGCAGGTAGAACACTACGCTACCGTGAGCGGTTATTCGTTCAGCGGTTCGGGTGCGAGCGCGGGCATGATTATCCTCTCGCTCCGCGACTGGTCGGAGCGCTCCGGCGAGGGCGACGATGTGCAGTCGGTCATCGACCGCATCAACGCGCTCTCGGCCAAAATTCCCGATGCACAGATTTTCGCCGCTGCACCGCCCATGATTACCGGCTACGGCATGGTGAACGGCTTCGAGCTGCATGTACAGGACAAGGCGGGCCGTCCCATCGCCGAACTGGACGAAGCAACGCGCGGATTCATCGCGGCACTCTCCGTTCGTCCCGAAATCGGTGCGGCCTATTCGTCGTTTTCATCTGGATATCCGCAATACACGATCGATATCGACGCCGCCCGGTGCGAACGGTCGGGCATCTCGCCGTCGGATGTGCTGGCAACCGTTTCGGGCTATTACGGCGGACAGTACGTCTCCAACTTCAACCGTTTCTCGAAACTCTACCGCGTGATGATTCAGGCCGACCCGTCGTACCGCGTGACGCCCGAGTCGCTCAACCACATCTATGTCCGTACCTCGGGCGGAGAAATGGCCCCTATCGGGCAGTTCGCACGGCTGACCAAGACCTACGGTCCGCAATCGCTCAACCGTTTCAACCTGTACGGTTCGATTGCCGTGAACGGCGCGGCTGCCGACGGCTATTCATCGGGCGACGCCATCCGTGCCGTCGGCGAGACGGCGGCAGCGGCCCTGCCCAAAGGATACAGCTACGAATTCGGCGGCATCACGCGCGAGGAGAGCACTTCGACGAGCAATACGGTGATGATCTTCGCCATCTGCTTCGTACTGGTCTATCTGATTCTGAGCGCACTGTACGAAAGTTTCCTCATCCCGCTGGCCGTCGTGCTGTCGCTGCCGTTCGGTCTGTTCGGTTCGTTCCTTTTCGCACAGGCAATGGGGCTGGAGAACAATATTTACATGCAGACGGGTATCATCATGCTGATCGGTCTGCTGGCCAAAACGGCTATTCTCATCACCGAATACGCTGTCAAACGCCGCGAGGCGGGCATGTCGCTCATTCAGGCAGCTGTCGGTGCGGCAAAGGTGCGCCTGCGTCCGATTCTGATGACCGCACTGACGATGATTTTCGGTCTGCTGCCGCTGATGGTATCGACGGGCGTCGGCGCCAACGGCAACCGCACGCTCGGGTCGGGTGCCGTCGGCGGTATGCTTATCGGAACGCTTGCATTGCTGTTCATCGTTCCCGTGCTGTTCGTCGCCTTCCAGTGGTTGCAGGAGAAGATACGCCCCATACAGTTCGAGCGGGCCGGCGAATGGTCGATACAGGCCGAAATGGAAGATTTGAAAAACAGGGAAAAGACAAAGCGATGAAAAAGGTACTGTTTCTCGGAATCGCCGCTTCTTTATTCGCTGCATGCGGCATTTATAAACCATACACCCGCCCCGAAGTGCGAACCGACAACCTCTACGGAACGGAGCACACGACGACCGACACCGCATCTATCGCCGACATCGGATGGCGAGAGTTGTTCTCCGACGAGCGATTGCAGCGTTTGATCGACACGGCATTGGCACACAATACCGACTTGCAGGTCGCACGGCTGCGCATCACGGAGGCCGAAGCAACGCTGAAAGCGGCACGACTGGCCTATCTGCCGTCGTTCAACTTCGCACCGACGGGCGGCGCGAGCAGCTTCGACGGCACGAAAGCCTCGTGGACGTACAGCGTTCCCGTCACGGCGAGCTGGGAGGTCGATATTTTCAGTCGCCTGACCAATGCCAAACGACGTTCGCGAGCGGCTATGCTGCAAAGCGAAGCCTACCGCGATGCGGTGCAGACGCAGTTGATTGCCAACATAGCCGACTATTACTATCGGTTACTGAGCCTCGACGCGCAAGCCGCCGTTACGGAGCAGGCCGTGGAGCGCTACCGCGAGCAGGTGCGCGTCATGCAGGCATTGAAAGCGGCCGGAGATGCGAACGAAGCGGGAGTCGCACAAACCCAAGCAACGCTTTATGCCGCCGAAACAGCACTACACGATTTGCAGCAGTCGATCAGACAGACAGAAAATTCGCTGACGCTTCTTCTGAGCGACACGCCGCATACAATCGAACGCACGACATTGGAAGAGCAATCGGTGCCGACAGAACTGGCCGTCGGCGTTCCGCTGCAACTCTTGTCCCGCCGTCCGGATATTCGTCAAAGCGAACAAACACTCGTGCAGGCATACTATGCGACCTCCGAAGCACGTGCCGCGCTCTATCCGTCGCTGACACTGAGCGGCTCGGCAGGCTGGACGAACAATGCGGGGGCTATCGTAGCCAATCCGGGGTCCCTGCTGCTCTCGACTGCTGGGTCGCTCCTGCAACCGCTCTTCAATGCCGGACAGAACCGCGCCCGCGTGAAGATTGCCAAGGCACAGCAGGAGGAAGCGAAGCTCGCATTTCAACAAGCCCTGCTCAACGCCGGTGCGGAGGTGAACAATGCCCTGACGCAGGTACAGACTGCACGTGCCAAAACGAACACTCGTAGAGAACAGCTCCGCTCGCTCGAACAGGCAGTCGAAAACACGCAGCTCCTGATGCTGCACGGTTCGACGACCTATCTCGAAGTGCTGACGGCGCAACAGACATTGTTGGAAGCCCGACTCTCTGCCATCGCAGACCGTCTGTCGGAACTACAAGGAGTGGTTTCGCTTTATCATGCACTCGGAGGAGGGCTATAGTTTGTCTGAATAACATATCTTCCACTTTTATAAGGGATAGATCTCCGCCGTCGGTTCTACATTACGAGATACAAGAATTGAAAACGCCACGATTTATAACTAAAAAAACGAATGATTATACCCCATCGTATTACGGCGGAATCCGGTCGATACCGCGACCAAAGCCATTCCAGAAGACCTATTCCGTGAATTCGGCAAAGCACTGCAACGTCCTGTGACGAAGAGCAAGGCAGAACTGCGATTTTCCGAACACTGCGTTATGCCATGCAGACAGCCATAAACTGATCGAGGAGGTCACTCCATCCTTGTTGGCGAGCGCTTCGACAGAACCGTCAAAAACGAGTTCTACGCCATCGCCTTTCGCAAGAAGATCTATTCCTCAGAGCAGTTACAGGGAGACCTCGATGCGTGAATGCTCGCTTACAATAACCCGCAGAACACACACGGGCCAGTTTTGCTTCGGCAGAAAGCCTATGCAAACTTTCATCGAAAGCATCAATACCGC
>UROX01000118.1 GCA_900549685.1 uncultured Alistipes sp. | reverse complement strand
CACCTCCTGCAAAATTCTGTAACGTGCCGCTCAGAGCCATGCCGACAGCCAGACCGGCCGAAGCGAACACGGCGATGAAGGAGGTGGTGTCGATGCCCAGTATGCCGATGATGACGATGATGAGAAACAACGTCAGCGTGATATTGGCCAGACTCATCAGGAAACTCCTCAGCGAGGCTTCCACCTTGCGGTTGGCCAGCATCCGGTTCAGTCCTTTGCGCAGGTATTTGATGATCCATCGTCCCACGAACAGCAGGATGAGCGCGATCAGAATCCGGCTTCCGACACTCAGGATGCCGCGGATAGACATCTGGATCAGTTCTTCGCCGGACATTTGCGACAGCGAGGCCAGTTTGGTAGCGATTTCCGGTTTTTTCGTGGTGTCCGCGACAGCCTCGGCCGCGGCAATCAGTGCGAATAACGACATGATGAATGTTTTATCGTTTTAGATATGAAAAGGTTGTGGCAATTTTATCCCGACCCGTTCCGCAAAGCGTTCCGTATCTTCCCACAATGACTGTCGGTAAGGATGGTTGGTGACCGACACCGGAATCCGGCGGGGTTTCATGCCCGTCCAATAGATGGCCGGATGGCTGTCCGGCAGATCGCTCGCAGCCAGCGCGACGGCCGTCTCGGCTCCCCGCTCGGGGCTTTTTATCAACGGTCGGAACAGCAGATCGGCCACCGGGTCGAACCAGCGGTGCATCGTAATCATGTCCGTATCGACGACGCCCGGGTCGGCTGCGAATACGCGCGGTCCTGCCGTACCCGTTCTCCGGGCCAGCTCGAGCGTGAAGAGCAGCAGCGCCAGTTTCGAACGGCTGTATGCGCCGAAACGGGAGTAACGGACGGGCGGTTCCAGCGTCGAAGCGTCCACTTTGCCGATCCGGTAAGTCACCGACAACGTATTGACGATTCTGGACTCGTTCTCCATGCAGGGCAGCAACAGCCGTGAGAGCACATAGGGACCTACGTAATTGACGCCGAGGGTCTCCTCCAGCCCGTCTTCCGTCAGCCGGAAAGAGCCGTTCATCGTACCTGCGTTGTTGATGAGGGCGGCGACGGATACTTTTTCCGAACGGATCGCCTCGGCGAATGCCGCGACCGAACGCAGGGAAGAGAGGTCGAGCGGCATGGACTCGATATCCGGATTGCCCGTCTCGTCGATCAGGCGACGGCGTATCGGTTCCGCTTTTTGGGCGTTTCGGCAAGCCATGACGACCCGTTCGCCCCGCAGAGCCAGCGCACGCGCGATAGCCCGACCTATGGCGCCGGTAGCCCCCGTCACGATGAACACTCCTTTAGTCGCCATATCGGTAGAATTTAGCTTTTCGTTTGATGAGACGAACCAGCGGGGAGGGCAGTAGACCCGTAAGGGGAATGAAGATATGGTTGATCGCTCCGGGAACGATGCGTTTTTTGCGGGCGAACATTGCACGAAGCCCTTTCCGGGCCAGTTTCTGCGGACTCATCATAATGCCGAGCCGCATGGCGAGCCGGCGGTACCGGTCGCTCAGATCGTACAGGTCGGTGGCCACGGCTCCCGGACAGACGGCCGTGACCGAGACCCCGTGGTCGAGCAGTTCGTCGTGCAGGGCTGCGGAGAGCTGTTTGAGGAAACTTTTGGAGGCGGCGTAAAGCGCGATGCCGGGGTAGGGCATCCATGCCGACATCGACGACATATTGAGGATATATCCTCTGCCTCGCCGTTTCATTGCCTCGCCGAAATAGCGGCACAGTAGCGTCGTCGTCCGCACGTGCAGGTCGAGCATCACCTCTACCCGGCGCACGTCGGCGCGGGTCAGATCGTTGAAAAAGAACACGCCTGCGTTGTTGATCAGAATGTCGATGGCGAGGCCGTGTTCCTCGCAATAGGCGAACAATTCCCGTGCGGCGTCTTTCTGTGCCAGATCGCGGTACAGGGCCGTCGTCTCGATGCCGTATGCTGCGCGGAGTTCTTCGCCGGTCTCCGCTATCTTTTCCTTTTCGTTGCTGACGATCACCAGATCGCAGCCCCGCTCGGCCAACTGGCGGGCATATTGGTAGCCTATGCCGGAACTGGCGCCGGTCACCAGAGCGGTCAGATGGGAGAGGTCCGTGTGTTTCATCGTCGGGTGAGTTCTTTGTCTATTTCGCGTTTTATGCAGGGCGGAAGGTCCTTCACATGCCGGTGGCAGGCCATCTCGATCGAGTACATCCGGGCGATGCAGTAATTCGTGTGATCGCATCCGCACCGCAGCTCGCCTTCGTCCCGCATCCGGTTCACGAAATCGGGTTCGTTGATGAGGGCACGGGCCATCGCTGCGAACTCGAATCCGTTGTCGAGGACCATGTCGATCTTTTCGCGTGACACCAGTCCGCCGACATAGACCAGCGGCAGTTTCAGCGCCTGCCGGAATTTCAGCGAATCTTCGTAGAAATAGGCTTCGCGGAAGGGTTCGTCCGGAATCATCAGCCTTCCGGCCATCCGGACGCCGGCCTTGAGCCAGAGCTGTTTCATGTAATAGGTCATCGAGCGGATGGGCATACGGCCCCGCATGACGTACATCGGTGCCTTGCTGACGAAGCCGCCGCTGAGTACCAGCGCATGTGCTCCGCACTGTTCCAGGTTGCGGGCCACTTCGATGCAGTCGTCGATTTCGAGTCCGCCCTTGAAACCGTCCCGCGTGTTGGTCTTCACCAGTACGGCCATGTCGCCCTTGGCTGCTGTCATGGCTTCGGCCATGCACATCTTCATAAAGCGCATGCGGTTTTCGAGCGAGCCTCCGTATTCGTCCCGGCGCCGGTTGGTGTAGGGCGACAGGAACTGGCTGATGAGATAACCGTGTCCTGCATGGACTTCCACGGCGTCGAACCCCGCTTCCCGGGCCAGATTCACGGCCGTGCCGAACGCTTCGGCGATTTCCCTGATTTCGCTTTTGCGCAGTCCGCGGACCAGCGTAGGCGAGTAGATGTTGAAGCCCGACGAGGCGGACACGGGCGTGCAGCCGCAAATGGCGCGGTGCGACATGTTGCCGCAGTGGCCGATCTGGATGCTGGCGGCCGCGCCTTCTTTATGGATCGCGTCGGTGATGCGGCGCAGACCGGGAACGATTTCCGGCCGCAGCCACAACTGGTGGGGAAACGACAGACCGTTCCGCGTGACCGAAGCATAGGCCAGCGTGGTCATTCCGATGCCGCCGGCCGCCACGCTGCGGTGGTAGTCGTACAGCAGATCGGTCGGCGAATTGCCCTCGCACATACCTTCGAATGCGGCGGCCCGTATCGTGCGGTTGCGCAGCGTGAGCGGCCCGATCGAGGCCGGAGTGAACAACAAGGATTCTTTCATGGCGTCAATATATAAAGGGTATGATGCGTTTGCGCGGTTCGCGGGCCAGTTCTTCGCCGAACATTTTGTGGTACCGCTTGTAGATCGCGTCTGCCCTCGGCACGAGGTTGGCGAACGTCCACAGCGCGAAGACGGCTCCCGAGGCCGACCACGTGAGGATAGCGAATCCGGTCCATTCGACGATCTCGCCGAAGTAGTTGGCCGAGGTCACGTAGCGGAACATGCCTCCCCGGGGCAGGTAATGGCCCGTGTCGCCCGGCTTGCGCAGGTTGCGGATGATATGGTCCGAATGGAGGTTGATGGCCATCCCGGCGAAGAAGACGACCGTGCCCACGATGAACTGGGGCGACGTGAGCCACTCCGGGGTGTAATAGCCTTCCGGTGCGAAATAAAAGATCCATCCTCCCTGCATGCAGGCGTTCAGCACGTTGAATACGACGCCCATCGCGACGATACCCAGCGGCATCGTGCTTTTCCCCTTGATGAGAAACGGATAGACGAACGACCGGTTCAGGTAGTGGAGCTGGAACAGCCCGAAAAAGACGAGGCAGACCGTGTCGGTCCTCCGGTCGGAACACAGCCACAGTACGGTCATGGCCACGAATACGGGCGCTTCCATCAGGACCCACCCCTTGCGGTTGTCGATCTGGGGCCCCCATTTGCCGTCCCGCAGCATGCCGTATCCCGCCCTGACGAAATAAAGGGCGACGAACACGACGGCGGCGGCAGCCAGCATGATGCCCAGAAACAAATCGAATCTTTCGCTCATAAGACGATATTTGTCGGAAAAATAGTCGAAGCGGCGGACCGCGGTAATCGAAAAACGAAAGCAAGATACGAATTTTTGTCGTAAAAGTGCGTCTGTCCTGGCGATATTTCCCGCAGCGACGTCCTGCGATGAATTCCGTACGGGCACCGGACCCGGGACGTCGAGGGTGGGGCGGAAGGGAAGCGAGCGTCTCTGGGGAGCCTGTGAGGCGGATGGGACAGATGCGTTTTTTTGTTTTTCGATACAGTTGTTTATCAGTATGTTGTGTCGCAGAATCGAACGGAGAGGGCGTAAAAAAGAATGCGTTTTTTTGGGCGGTACGAAAATAATTAATACATTTGGACTGCTGTGTGGAAAATCGAGGGGTAAATTGTGCTTGTCCGCGTAGCGGTCGGCTCGTTTGAAAAGAGCCGGAGCCGTACGGAATGCCCGGAACGCTTCCCGATAGAAACGCAGGGCCGTGGACGCTTGTTGTGCGAGCGGACCGGCCGATCACGGAAGACGGAGTACCTAATAATTTATTAACACATAAACTTTTTAAAAACCAAAACTCAAAACTATTTTATTATGGAAGCCAAGTCAGTAAACTTCAAACAGGCAAGAGGCATTAAGTCGGCATTTCTGGTTATCGTATGCTGCTTCATTCTGGCCCTTTGCATCTTCAACTTCGTTCTGGGAGCCCCCGAAAACTTTATGAACAACGACCCCAACAACCACCCGCTGCCGGGCAACATGCTGGGTACCATTTATAAAGGTGGCGTGATCGTGCCCGTGCTGCAGACCCTGTTGCTCACCGTGCTCGTTCTCAGTATCGAACGTGCCTTCGCTATCGGCAAAGCCAAAGGTAAAGGCAACGTTGTGAAATTCGTGAAAAACGTGAAGGAAGCCCTCAACGCAGGCGAAGTGGAAAAAGCTCGCGAACTGTGCGTTAAACAGAAAGGTTCCGTAGCCAGCGTCGTTTATTCCGCTCTGACCAAATATGCAGAAATGGAAAAAGACACCACGCTCGCCAAAGACCAGAAACTGATGAACATCCAGAAAGAACTGGACGAAGCTACCGCGCTGGAGCTCCCCTCGCTGGAACAGAATCTGGTGGTGATCGCCACGATGACCACGCTGGGTACGCTGACCGGTCTGCTCGGAACTGTGATGGGTATGATCAAGTCGTTCGCCGCTCTGGCCAACGCCGGTTCTCCCGACTCCGTGGCTCTGTCTACCGGTATTTCCGAGGCCCTTATCAACACCGCCTTCGGTATCGCAACCGGTGCTCTGGCCGTTATTTCTTACAACTATTTCACCAGCAAAATCGACAAACTTACCTATAGCATCGATGAAGTAGGATTTACCATTGTTCAGACTTACGCTGCAACGCACAAATAATCCTCTAAACGATTCTCGCTATGGCTAAAGTAAAAGTAAAAAGGAAGAGCACATTCATCGATATGACCGCGATGAGTGATGTGACCGTACTTTTGCTTACCTTCTTCATGCTTACTTCGACCTTCATCCAGAAGGAACCCGTGACCGTCTCGACGCCGGGTTCCGTGTCGGAAATCAAGATACCCGAAACGGACATCCTTCAGATTCTGATCGATCCCGACGGCAAAGTCTTCATGGGTTTCGACAAACAGGAAGACCGGGTGGCAGTGCTTGAAAAGGTAGGCGAGGAATACGGAATAGAGTTTACGCCCGAGGAAAAGAACAAGTTCAAACTGGCCAACTCGTTCGGAGTGCCCATCGCCCAGATGAAAGCGTTTCTGGCTTTGAGCGAGGACGAGCAGGATGCGACCCTCAAGGATTTGGGTATTCCGACGGACAGTACGGACAACCAGTTCAAGAGCTGGGTGAGAAACGCCCGTCTGCAGAACCGCGATCTGCGTATTGCGATCAAGGCCGACCAGACGACGCCGTATCCCAAAATCAAAACAATCATGACGTCGCTTCAGGATATCCGGGAGAACCGTTATAACCTGATCACCTCGTTGAAGTCGATTTCGACCGATGAAGAATAGACGCATAACACAATAATCGAACTATGGCTGAAATACAAGAAAGTAGCAAGGGAGGCAGTAAGCAGAAGAAGTTTACCGTCCGGGTCGATTTCACCCCGATGGTGGACATGAACATGCTGCTTATCACTTTCTTCATGCTCTGTACCTCGCTGAGTAAGCCTCAGACGATGGAGATCAGTATGCCGACCAACGATAAAGTATCGGAGGAAGAGCAGACGAAGGTACAGGAATCGCGCGCCATCACTATCCTGTTGGGAGGAGACGATAAGGTCTATTACTATTTCGGTACGCCCAATTACGAAGACTATACTTCTCTGAAAGAAACGACCTATCAGGCCGACGGACTCCGTGCGGTGCTGCTGGACCGTAACAGGGACGTGGTGGAAAAGATCAACGATCTGAAGAAACAGATGCTCGACGAAAAGATCACCGAAGATCAGTTCAAGACCGAAGCAGCCGAAATCAAGAAAGACAAGGCCGCTCCCGTCGTGATGATCAAGGGAACCGACAAATCGAGCTACAAGAATCTGATCGACGCTCTGGATGAAATGCAGATTTGCAACATCAGCAAATATGCTATCGTGGATATTACCGAAGGAGACGAATTCCTTCTGGAAAATCTCGAAAAAGCCGGAGAACTGACGAACAATATCGATAGATAACTAATTCACATTAAATCGAAAAGAAATGAGTAATCTTGATTTGAATTCGAAGCAATGGTGCGAATTAGTTTTTGACGGCAAAAACAAGGCGTTCGGCGCATTCGCTATGCGTAGCGACTCGGCTGCACGGCACAACAAGGCCATGTTGTTGGTGACGCTCCTCGCGATCCTTGTCATTTGCCTGCCGACATTGATTCGTTTCGTTACTCCGAAAAAGACGGTCGAAAAAGTGACCGAAGTGACTGAACTGACCGACCTCAAGCAGGCCGAAGTGAAGAACAACGACGAGATAAAGAAGATCGACGCTCCGCCCCCTCCTCCTTTGAAGAGTTCTATCAAGTTCACTGCTCCCGTCATTAAGAAAGACGAGGAAGTGGCCGAAGAAGAGGAGATCAAGACGCAGGACGAACTGACCAACTCGAAAATGGCGGTCTCTATCGCCGACGTGAAAGGTACCGACGAACTCAACGGTCTGGACGTCGCCGATGTACGTGAGGTGGCTATGGACGAGCCCGTCGAAGAAGAAGTGGAAACACCTTTCGTGGCGGTAGAACAGATGCCGCAGTTCCCCGGCGGTGAAGCGGCCATGCAGGAATATCTGGCCAAGAATATCAAGTATCCGGCCATCGCGGCGGAAAACGGTATCGAGGGTATGGTCGTCGTTCGTTTCGTCGTATCGAAAACCGGTGATATTCAGGATGTGGAAGTGCTTTCACCCGTAGACCGGGCTTTGGACGAAGAGGCTATAAGGGTCATCAAGTCCATGCCTAAATGGATCCCCGGTAAACAGAACGGTAACAACGTGGCCGTATACTTCACGGCTCCTATCCGGTTCAAGCTCATGCAGCAGTAATCGTTCCGGAAATAGATTTCGTAAAGAGGCGATCGACATGCTCGGTCGCCTCTTTTCTTTTGGCCGAATCGTTTGTATTCATCGATGTGCCGATCCAAAGCGGTACGGATCTCCCCGCATGGATGTCATTCTTGCTGAGACGGGAGGCGATCTGTTCTTGGGCTTCTTTTCGGCCGCAACCGAAGGCCGCGATCCGGAAAAAAAGCCTCGGTATTCGTTTTAGTCGGTATTTCGAGCGGTAGAATCGCGAAACCGTTCATATGGAAGCTGTTTCTTTGTTGTTTCTTTGTTGTTTCTTTGATGGGGGCTTTACCTGGGGGAAAGAAAGAGCGGAGTGATGGTCTTCGCCACATGTATTGGTCGGTCGGCAATGCGATGCGATCTCCGGAAGCGGAAAGCAATATGCGGCCGGTCGCGGATGTGGAATTCGGCTGGTCGAAACGATCGTTTTCGGGATGAG
>UROX01000117.1 GCA_900549685.1 uncultured Alistipes sp. | reverse complement strand
GGTACGCCCGGAGGGGTGATCAGGAAGTCGTTGCCTCTCCAGCGGACCGATACGGTACCGTAGGAGCTGATCATAAGACCCTGATCGCAGGCGCGACGCACGATCTTGACGATCTGGCTGCGGATAGCGCGTTCGTCGGACGGATAGGTCACACCCATGAAATGGGGATAATCCGTCGGCAGCGATTTTTCGTGCTGTTCGATCTGTTCGTCGGTCAGGTAGGTCGGTTCGCCCAGCGTTTTGGCGTTGATGACCGTGCGGGCGCAGAATTCGAGTGTTTCGAAACGCTGGTAAGCGTCCATCAGGTCTTCGCCGCAGAGTACGACACCGTGGTTCTCCATGATGACGGCCTTGTAGTCGGGATGGTTCTTGAACTCGGTGGCGATTTTCTGTCCGAGACCCTGACTGCCCGGTACGTCGTAGGGAGCGAAACCTACCGTTCCGCATACCCGTTTGGCCTGCGGAATGATGTTGGTATTGGGTATCTGGTGGGTGATACTGAACGATACCAATGCGGGCGGATGCGCGTGGATGACGGCCGTCATTTTCGGTCTCATCTCGTAGATCGCCTTGTGGAACGGGAACTCCGAAGAAGGCTTGTGCGGTCCGACGATCGTTCCGTCCGCTTTCACGCACATGATGTCCTTGGCCGTCAGCGAGCCTTTGTCGATAGCGCCCGGCGTGATCCAGATGTCACCGTTCTCGTCCTTGATCGAGATGTTACCGCCCGAAGTGGTCGTCAGACCGCTCCGGTAGATACGGCCGATGATGACCGTGATCTGGTCGGCAGGATGCATCAGTTTAGTGTCTAACTGTTTCATAACCTAACTAATTGTTTCCTTTTAGCCCAATGCTAAAAATTATTTTTATAACTAACCTTGTGTTTCTCCTTGTCCATCGATTCCGGGGCGGAACCGGAAGCTCCGCCCCCGGAAATTTTTCACAGTTCGACGCTAACCGACGTTCGTTTCGTAACCGAAAGAGCCGGTTACAACCGGTCGGCGTGAGCCAGCAGGTAGGCTTCGGCCTCGGTGTTCCACAGACCCTTGTTCTTCTGACAGAGGGCGTGCAGTTCGGCGTAAACCGGGTTTTCCTTACCTTTGGCCTCGAATTCGGCAATCGGCGTCAGAGGCATGTCGATGTGGGTATAGATCAGTTTCTTGCCTCCCGGTACGCTCGGCAGGTTCATCGTCGTGTCGATCACGGCGTTGATACCGCCCACGTGCGTTACGAGTCCGGCGGGGTCGAGTCCTTTGCCCATCATGGCGAGGGCTTCCTTCATGTCGTCCGTGTTACCGCCGCTCGTACCCACGACGTGCGTGTAGGCATAGTGGACGTTATAGAAGTTGAACTGAGCCTTGAAGTCGGTTTTGGCGGGACCTGCGAAGAAGTTCAGGCATCCGTCGAAAGCGAGGATCGCATCGGCCTGTTCCACTACCGGAGCGACCGGGGCGAATACGAATACGTCGTGGTAACCTTCGCCGCCCGTCAGCGCTTTGAGTCCTTCCACCGGATTTTCCATCGCGCCCGTATTCACGTATTTGAGTTCGATGCCGTTCTTGGCGGCTTCTTCGGGCGAGTAGAGCGATGCGGCACGGTCCAGGCGCGTCTGGTCGATGTCGGTCACGACCATGAGTTTCGGCTTGCGGTCCGTGCGGTGGATGGCATAGTTGATCGCGGCCAGTCCCATCGGGCCTACGCCGGCCAGCACGGCCATGTTACCGCCTTGTTTGATTTCCATCGCATGCACGTACGAACCCGGCGTCACGTGATAGTTGGCGTGCATGGCGCCGATCACGCAGGAGAGGGGTTCCGAGAGCGAAGCGGGGTAGTAACCGGCTCCGGTGTAGGGCAGCAGGCAACCGTTTTCCATCACCTCGTTCGGGATGATGACATAAGTGGCATCTCCCCCGATGAACCGGTAGGAATAACCCGGTGCGCTGAGTACGCCTACGGGGCCTTGTTCGTAGTTCAGGGCGGGCTGGATCGAGAATTTGTCGCCGGCCTTGAACTGTCCCTGCCATTTGGCTCCGACTTCGACCAGTTCTCCGGCGAATTCGTGTCCGATGATGACGGGGTTCTGGGCGATGTCCCGCGGCACGCGTTTGTGGATATCGGCTTCGTGGGTGGCTTTGTACGACGACATGCAAATGCTGTCGCAAACCACCTTGGCGAGAATTTCGTTATCTTTTATGGCCGGCAGTTCGAACTCTTCGAGTCGGAGGTCGTTTTTGCCGTACAGTCTTACTGCTTTCGTTTTCATGTGTTGGTTTGGTTTTAAGGTTCTTCGCAACGCGGATTCACATGAAACCTTCAAAATTTCCGGCAAAGATATACATTAAATCCGTTTCGTGCGAATTTTTGTTGCGTTATGGTTCGAAAAGGTTCCCGACCGGCCGGTATCCGGTATCGTTTCCGTGCGTCGTTCCCGATATCGTCGGCCGACCGGTCGGAATCCCGTTAGCTCAACATCACCTGTCCGCCCGTCACGGGGAGGGCCTGACCGGTTTCGCAGGTCTGTTCGATCAGATAAAGCACGGCTTTGGTCACGTCTTCCGGACCCGTGCCCTTGCGCATCGGAACCTGAGCCATGTAGAAGGCGCGTACGTCTTCCACCGTCTTGGCGCCCGGCACCTTACCGGCATGCAGATATTGCAGGAACAGGCCGTTTTCGGGGTTCGACCACAGCGGACCTTCGTAGAAGTTGCCCGGACATACGGCATTGACCTTGATGCGGAACGGAGCCAGCTCCAGCGCAAACGACTGGGTGAGACCTACGCCGCCGAATTTACCGCCGGCATAGGCGAAGTTGGCTTTCGAGCCCCGCAGACCTGACTTGGAGTTGATCTGGATGATGTCGCCGAAGTTGTTTTCGGCATATTTGTTCTGGAGCTTCATCACGCGCGAAGCGGCCTGAGCGCAGTAGAAGTAGGCGTTGTAGTTGATCTTGGTGACGAACTCGAAGTTTTCGGGCGTCATTTCCTCCAGACCTCCGGCACGCAGTACGCCCGCATTGCTGACGAACACGTCCAGACCGCCGAAGTGGCAGACCGTCTCGTGGATCAGGTTGCGCAGGCTGGCCGTGTCGGCCACGTTCGTTTTGACGAAGATGGCGCGGTTGCTCTTGGCCATGCCGCAGAGCCGCTGGGCCGTAGCCTGTCCCACCGTTTCGTTCAGGTCGGCCACCACGATGTTGGCTCCCTCCTTGATAAGGCATTTGGCGATACCTTCTCCGAATCCCTGGGCGGCTCCGGTCACGATGATCGTTTTGTTTTCCACGCGGCCCGAAGCACCTCCGGCGCTGACCTTGCGGCGGTAGTTTTCCACTTCCCAGTTGTCGATGAAGTCGATCTGCGCCTGCGTCATGGGATGCTCGCCACCGAACGAGGCGGCCAGCACGGCGATCTTCATCATGTCTTCGTACACGTCGAGGATGATGTCGCAGCCGGCGGCGTTGTCGCCCACGGCCACCAGACCGATGCCCTTGATGACGATTACTTTGGGCGTGTAGCCGTTCTTGGCCACGTAGGCTTCGATCTCGGCCTGCGCTTTTTCGAGCAGAGCTTCTTTCGAGTCGCAGTTCAGGTAGATATATTTCGATTTGCAGTAAACGATGGCGTCGGGCGAGAACGGAGCGGCCACTTTGGCGAAGCTCTGTTCCGATTCGGCGATCGAGGCGATGAGCGCGTTGTTGCGCACTTTCAGCGTTTTGAGGCTTTCCTTGCTCAACATCATGCGGATGGCGGGCAGCACTTCCTGCACGCAGTCGCACACGGGCACTTCGCCCTCGGGCAGCGGAGCGGCGACGGCTTTTTCGATTTTGGCGATCACTTCGTCGTAGATGGCCTCCACCTGTTCGGTCGTGTCGGCGCCCACGAAAATACCGTGGTTCTGCAACAGCACGATGGCGGGTTCCTTACCGAATTTCTTGCGGTAATCCTCGATGCGGTTCTCCACTTCCTTGAACAGCACGTAGCCCGGATCGGTGTAGGGGATGTATACCGCTTCGTCGCCGAACAGCCGTGCGGTTTCCGCTTCGGCATTCTGTCCGCACATCAGACCGTTCACGAGCGTGGGGTGCAGGTGGACGATGAAGCTGGCCTTCATGGCGTTGTGCATCGACGTTTCGACCGACGGACGGCGGTCCTTGGTGATGCAGGCCGCAGCCAGATCGTTTTTCACTTCCTCTTCGCGGGCGGCCGTGTCGCTGCTGTACGTCTTTTCGGAAATGACGTTGAGTTTCTTGCGGTCCAGTACGGCGAACCCGTCTTCGGTGATCGTGGCCAGAGCGTGTCCGCTGGCTTTCACCCACAGCTTGTCTGCGTTTTTATAGGAGGTGTTTCCGCCGCCTGCGATTACGTAACGGCTGTCTTTGCCGTATTTCTGCGAGATGGCGATCAGTTGTTCTATCTCTTTCATTTCGGTGTGTTTTATTTAAGAATGGTGAACGGGGTTACCGGATGGCTGCTTTGATGATGTTGTCCCCGTGTTTGATATATTCGTCGCGTTTGTCGATATCGGCTTTGCCTCTGGAGTCCACATAGCCCTGCATGCCGCTCCGGACGATGTCCTGATGGGCCGCCACGACGCAGGCTCCGTAGTATCCGATCTCTTTGAGCCGCTCGGTCAGCGGCGCTCCGCCCCGGGCGAAAAGTTCGATCGGTTCCATGGCCGGCGTGTTGTGTTCGCTGCCGAACGTGACGACGAATCCGTTGTCGTGCAGGTAGCCTGCATATTTTTCGAGCACTTCCACGCTGTTGCGCGTCGTGATGAACTCTACGGAGAAGATGCCTCTTTCCTTCAGGATTTCGGCTGTTTTCACCACGTCCTGTTCGAAGTCGGTGAATCCGCCCTTGGCGTCGTCGGCGAGGAACGGATAGGTCGGGATACCGCCTGCCGCGAGAATGATCTTGCGCACGGTATCCATCGGCAGGAACGCTTTCGGGTCTTCGGGAACGAAAGCGGCGCCTCCGGCTTTGAGCAGGTTGCCCCGGATTTCGTTTTCCACGGCGGCGTGGTTGTCCACGTCCGATTTGAGGGCCTTGCCTCCGAAGATCTTTTCGAAGAATGCGGCGATGGCCTGTTTGTCGTTGCCGAGATGGGCATATGCGGCCAGACGGAGCGCTTTGGCCAGATGGCGTTCGCGGATCGAACCTTTGGTCAGCGTCCGTTCGATTTCGGCGAAGTCGAGCGAGAATCCCGCGTCGTTCGCGGCGAGTACTTCGTTGAGCTTGCCGCACATGGTCTGTACCTGTGCGTTCGATTCTGCACGCACGGCGGCCAGTTGCGAGGCATAGGGTTCGGCCAGTTCCACGGGATAGGCGAGGCCCTTGCCGCTGAGGTACGTCCGACCCGGATTGTTCGGGTCATTGACGCGGACGCCAGCCGCCTGATCGTCCTGCTGCAGGCTGATGAACTCGATATTGAACAGGGGAAAGAGTTTGCGCTTGCCGCACTCGTCGTTCCATTCCTTGTAGCCGTCCATCGAGTAGAAGTCGTTGATGCCTACTACTTTCACGTTTTCGTTCACTGCCCGGTCCAGCGCATCGGTCAGCTTGTCGAAGGCACTGAACGAGTACGGAGTGTGCAAGTGGGCATTGACATTCACGCATTGGGGCTTATGTTGTTTGCCGTTCATTTCGTCGGTCGTTTTTTCGGGTTTGTACTTGAAAAAGGAACAAAAGGTCACATGGATTGAGGCAATCTATGCGACCTTTTGCTGAATCGTAGTCTATAACAGGTCTTTAGATGCCTTCTTTGGCACGGCGGATCTGTTCTGCGTCGGTGTAGTTCCGGTTAGGAATGTAGCCTTCCAGCGGAACGATCTTTTCGTGGATGACGTCGAGGAACGAGTCGGCCTGCGGGAAGAAGGCGTATTCGAGCTCGTAAGCCGGCGTGATCCAGTCGCGCGAACCGAGTACCACGGGAGGTGCGTCCAGTTCGTCGAATGCCAGCTCGGTGATGTTGCGGGCCAGGTCGTTGAGGAACGATCCGCGTGCCGTAGCGTCGCCGGCAATCACGATGCGGCCGGTTTTCTTCACGGAAGCCAGCACCTTGTCGTAGTTGAACGGAACCAGCGAACGGGCATCGATCACTTCGGCGCTCATGCCGTATTTCTCTTCGAGGATCTTGGCTGCTTCGAGGGCGCGGTAGAGCGTGGCGCCGATGGTCAGGAACGTGATGTCCTTACCTTCGCGTTTCACATCGGGTTCGCCCAGCGCGATTTCGTAATATCCTTCGGGAACGCCGCCTTCGTGGAACTGTTCGCCCACGTCGTAGATACGCTGGCTTTCGAAGAAGATCACCGGGTCGGTACCCTGCAGAGCTGCGTTCATAAGACCTTTGGCGTCATAGGGCGTTACCGGGAACACGACCTTCAGACCGGGGATGTGAGCGGCCAGCGAGGTCCAGTCCTGCGAGTGCTGCGCACCGTATTTCGAACCTACCGATACGCGGACTACCACCGGCATCTTAAGGATATTGCCGCTCATGGCCTGCCATTTGGGCAGCTGGTTGAACACTTCGTCGCCGCAGCATCCGAGGAAGTCGCAGTACATGATTTCCGGAATCACGCGGCCGCCGCACATCGCATAACCGATGGCCGTACCGATGATGGCGGCTTCGGCGATCGGAGCGTTGAACAGACGGTGATAGGGCAGAGCTTCGGTCAGACCGCGGTATACGGCGAACGCACCGCCCCAGTCGCGGTTTTCCTCACCGTAGGCTACCAGCGAGGCGTCTTTGTAGAAACGGTCGATGATGGCTTCGAAGATACCGTCGCGCAGCTGGAACTGTTTCATCTTCGAGAACGGTTTGCCGTCCTTGTCGAATGCGAAACGTTCTTTCTTGGCGATCTGCTGTACGCGCGGGTTTTCGCTCATCGGGTGGTTCACGTCGGGTTTGGCGTCCGAAAGCGAGTCGATCGACTGGTTCGAGAACATCATCGTGCCGAGCAGTTCCTGGTTTTTGTGCAGATCCATGCGCGGAGAGAGTTCGTCGTCGATAGAGAGCTTGAACGTGTCGAACATGATCTCCTTGATCTCCTTGGTGATGGCATCCAGATCGGCCTGCGTAGCCACGCCGGCGGCGATCAGTTTCTTGCCGTAAGCTACGATACAGTCTTCGGCTTCCCATGCTTCCACCTCTTCTTTGGTACGGTACGAAGAAGCGTCGGAGGGCGAGTGGCCGCTGTAACGGTAGGTCAGCACGTCGATGAGCACCGGACCGCCTTTTTCTTCTTCGAGAATGGCTTTCTTACGACGGTAGCAGTCGATGACGGCCAGCGGGTTGTATCCGTCCACACGTTCCGCGTGCATCTGTTCGGGGTTCACACCGGCGCCGATGCGGGCTGCGAAGTCGAAGCCCATCGTTTCGCCGCGGGTCTGTCCGCCCATACCGTACTGGTTGTCCATGATGTTGATGATCACGGGCAGACCGCCTTTCATGTCGCCTTCCCAGAGTTTCTTGAACTGGTCCATGGCGGCGAAGGTCATACCTTCCCATACCGGACCGCGGGCCATCGACGCGTCGCCGAGGTTGGCTACGACCACACCCGGTTTGCGGTTCACTTTCTTATAGAGAGCGGCTCCGACGGCGATGCTACCGCTACCGCCTACGATGGCGTTGTTGGGGTAGATACCGAACGGAGTGAAGAACGTGTGCATACTTCCGCCCAGACCTTTGTTGAAACCGGTCGTACGCGCGAAGACTTCGGCCAGCGCTCCGTAAAGCAGGAAGCGGATACCGAGTTCTTTCATCGAACCGCCTTTGAACGCTTTCTTGGCCACGTTCACCGTAGCGCCGTCCCAGAATTCGTTCATGATCTTTTCGAGTTCCTTGTCGTCGAGCAGCTCGATGGCGCGGAGACCCTTGGCGAGGATTTCGCCGTGGCTACGGTGCGAACCGAAGATGAAGTCGTTGATGTCGAGCGTATAGGCCATACCTACGGCAGCGGCTTCCTGACCGGCCGACAGGTGGGCGGGACCCGGGTTGTTGTATTCCACGCCGTTGTAGCCGCCGGTGGTCTTCACCAGTTGCAGCATCGTTTCGAATTCGCGGATCACCACCATGTCGCGGTAGATACGCTTCAGGTCGTCTTTGGTGAAGTGCTTGCTTTTGAGCTCCTCCTTCGCGGTTTTTTTGTACT
>UROX01000116.1 GCA_900549685.1 uncultured Alistipes sp. | reverse complement strand
GATAGGACGGTTCGGAACACTCTTTTTAGACGTCGGGAGGATGGGGCGGACGCTTTCGCAGGAGGGTGGTCGGGTGGGAGCGGCATGCAGCTGCCGGAGACGGACCTTCCGGTGTATGCGGATCGGAAAAATGCAGGCGGGAGCCTCCGGGATATTAGCTGTATATAATTGTCGGAACAGCATGCAAAAAAACGGTCTTCCGTGGATTCGGATTATCCGCGGAGGACCGTTTTGTTTCTCGCCGGCCGGTTCGGCCGTCTGTCCAGAGGAATGCGAGGCGAGCGTTGTACGAAGATGTCGAAAAAACGCTCCCGATGCTCCCGTTCGGTCCGTTGCCGATGCTTCCCGCGACGCTGCTGTGAGCTTTGCCGCACGGAAAGGGCTTTTATGCGATTACCGGCAGGTACGGTTCCGAGCCGAACGTGTCGTCTTTTACCGTCCGTAGGCTTCGCCCCGGGCGGCTTTGAGCGTGTTTTTCATCAGCGAAATGATCGTCATAGGACCTACTCCGCCGGGGACGGGCGTGATGTAGCTGCATTTGGGAGCCACTTCGTCGAATTTGACGTCGCCCAGCAGTTTCCATCCCGATTTGGTTTTGTCGGACGGCACGCGCGTGATGCCCACATCGACGATCACCGCACCGTCCTTGACCATATCGGCCGTTACGAATTCGGCTTTCCCCAGCGCTGCGATCACGATGTCCGCGCTGCGTACCACCGCCTTCAGGTCGTGCGTCCGGCTGTGGCAGATCGTGACCGTGCAGTCCCAGCCTTTCTGCGACAGCAGATTGGCGATGGGCCGTCCCACGATGTTGCTGCGGCCGATCACCACGCAGTGTTTTCCGGCGGTTTCGATCTTGTAATATTTCAGCAGTTCGAGAATGCCGTCCGGCGTGGCGGGCAGGTAGGCGGGCAGCCCCGAGATCATACGGCCCGTATTGACCGGATGGAATCCGTCCACGTCTTTGCGCGGATCGATCGCCTCGATCACTTTCTGTTCGGCGATATGGGCCGGCAGCGGCAGCTGGACGATGAATCCGTCCACTTCGGGATCGGCATTCAGCCGTGCGATTTCGCCCAGCAGGGTTTCCTGCGTCGTTTCTTCGGGCATGCGCAGCACCGTCGAGCGGAATCCCACCTCGGCGCAGCATTTTTCCTTGTGGCCCACGTAAGTCTGGCTCGCTCCGTCGTTGCCGACCAGAATGGCGACCAGATGCGGACGGCGGTTTCCGGCCGCTACCCAGGCGTCCACCTCGGCGGCGATTTCCCGCCGGAGGTCGGCGGCTACCTGTTTTCCGTCGATGATCTGCATAGTGTGTATTCGGTTTGGGGATTTAACGTTTCTTTTTCTTCATGCCTTTTGGTCGGAGCATGCCGGGCATGCCTCCGGCCACCGTCTTCATCATCTTGCGCGTGTCGTCGAACTGTTTGAGCAGACGGTTCACTTCCTGGAGCGTGGTGCCGCTGCCCGCGGCGATGCGCTGTTTGCGGCTGCCGTTGATGATCGACGGGTTCTCGCGTTCGGCCGGCGTCATCGAGTAGATAATCGCTTCGGTCTGCTTGAATACATCGTCGTTGATCTCCACGTCCTTGAGCATCTTGCCCACGCCGGGAATCATCGAGGCGAGGTCCTTGAGGTTGCCCATCTTCTTGATCTGGGCGATCTGGGCGAGAAAGTCATCGAAGTTGAACTGGTCGCGCACCAGTTTCTTTTTCAGCTTCCGGGCCTCCTCTTCGTCGTACTGTTCCTGTGCCTTTTCGACGAGCGAGACGATGTCGCCCATGCCGAGAATGCGGTCGGCCATACGTTCGGGATGGAACACCTGAAGGGCGTCCATCTTTTCGCCCGAACTGATGAATTTCAACGGTTTCTTGACGACCGAGCGGATCGAAATCGCCGCCCCGCCCCGGGTGTCGCCGTCGAGCTTGGTCAGCACCACGCCGTCGAAGTCGAGCCGGTCGTTGAACTCTTTGGCCGTATTGACGGCGTCCTGCCCGGTCATGGCATCGACGACGAAAAGCGTTTCGCTCGGCGAGACGGCCTTCTTGATCGCCGCGATCTCCTGCATCATCTGCTCGTCCACGGCCAGACGGCCGGCCGTATCGACGATGACCGTGTTGATATGGTTGGCCCGTGCGTGCCGGATCGCGTTTTCGGCGATCTGTACGGGGTTTTTGTTGCCTTCTTCGGTATAGACTTCCACGCCGACCTGTCCGCCCAGAATCTTCAGCTGGTCGATTGCGGCCGGACGGTAGACGTCGCCGGCCACCAGCAGCACCTGACGGCCCTTCTTGCTTTTGATCAGATTGGCCAGCTTGCCCGAGAACGTCGTCTTACCCGAACCCTGGAGACCGGCGATCAGCACGACGGCCGGATTGGCCTCCAGCCGGATGTCGGTCATCGTTCCGCCCATCAGGGCGGCCAGCTCGTCGCGGACGATTTTGGTCATCATCTGGCCCGGCTTGACGGCCTTGAGCACGTCCTGTCCCAGCGCCTTGTTCTTCACCTCGTCGGTGAACGTTTTGGCCACCTTGTAGTTTACGTCGGCGTCGATCAGCGCACGACGGATCTCCTTGAGGCTTTCGGCGACGTTGATCTCGGTGATGCGGCCTTCGCCTTTGAGTATTTTGAACGACCGTTCGAGCTTATCCGTTAAATTTTCAAACATCTTCTGTGCGAGTTATAATGACTGACTTCCCTGCCGCCGCAGCCGCGCTCCGGTTGCGCAGGGGCGCGGAAATCCGGACGGACCGGTTTACGGAAGACAAAAATACGAACTAATTTTCAAATAATAAACGACAAACGGCCGTTCCGTCGCTTTCGGGTCATTTCTTCGCCTTGCCGTCGTGCAGATGCAGGATGCGTTGGTTGGCGCTGCCGCGGAACGTCAGCGACGGATCGTACTGTGCCTCGACGAAGGGCCCGTCCACCAGCGTGTCGATGTAGCGCAGGCAGGCCGCCATCGTCTCGTCGGCCTCGATCTGTTCGAGCGTATAGCCCGTGTAGCACCATATGTTCAGCCCGGTCTCGCTTTTGAGTCGCCGGAGCAGTTCCAGCAGACCGGCCGGGTCGAAAAACGGATCGCCGCCCGAAAGGGTGATGCCGTCCAGCAGCGGATCGGCGGCGATTTCGGCGATGATCTGCGAGAGAATCTTTTCGCTCAACGGCATGCCTGCCTCCGGGTCCCAGCTCTCGGGATTGTGGCATCCCCGGCAGCGGTGGCGGCATCCGGCCAGATAGATCGAATAACGAATCCCGAAACCGTCGCTGATGGTTTCGGGATAGGTGTTCAGGATATGCAGCCGTTCCATTTATCTGTGTTTGACCCGGTCGCGTTCTTCGGCCCGTTTGGCCGAGTTCCATGTGTCGAGGCTGCCGGTGAGGTAGCCCGTGATGCGGCGCATGCGGATGATGTCCTCGCTTTTGCACACCGGACACTGGGTGTAGATCACGCCTTTGTAGCCGCACTTCCGGCAGGTATCGACCGGATGGTTGATCGATCCGTAGCCGATTCCCTCGTCGTGCATCACCTTGACGATCTTGAGGATCGACACGATGTTCTTCTTGGCCTCGCCGTCGAGTTCGACGTAGGTGATGTGGCCGCCGCGCGTGATTTTGTGGAACGGAGCCTCTTTGCGGATCTTTTCGACGATGCTCACCGGTTCCCGCACGTCGATGTGGAACGAATTGACGTAGTAGTCGCGATCGGTGACGCCTTCGATCAGGCCGTAACGTTTGCGGTCCATTTTCGTGAAGCGGCCCGAAAGTCCCTCGGCGGGCGTGGCCAGTACCGAGTAGTTCAGTTTGTAACGGGTCTTGTACTCCTCTACGACGGTGTTCATTACGCCGACCGCGTCGTAGAGCGTGTTCCATGCCTCCTCGCTACGGGCATGTCCCTCGTCGTAGATGGCTACCATCGCGTTATGGCCGCCGATGAAGCCGATGCCCAGCGTACCGCTGAGTAGCACATCGCCCACTTCGTCGTTCGGGCCGAGCGCTCCGCCGCCTTTCCATACGTCGTTGCCCATCATAAACGGGAACTGCCGGGCCAGAGCGGTGCGCTGGTACTGGTAGCGTTCGTAGAGCTGTTCGGCGATCATGGCCGTCATCGAACGTACTTTCTCGAGGAAAATATTGCGTGCCTCGCGCCGGATAGCGTGTTTGTCGCCATCGGGGTACATGTCTTCGGCTTCGCGCCGGGCTTCGATGGCCAGTCGGGGCATGTTCATCGACGTGAACGACAGGTTGCCCCGTCCCCACGAACTTTTCTTGCCGTGCAGATTTTCGAATACGCGGGTGCGGCATCCCATCGACGCCACTTCGTAGCGGAAGCGGTCGGGATCGTCGGCTTTCCAATCTTCGTTTTTGTTGAACTCCGTGTCGAGGAAGATGAAGTTCGGGAAAAGCGACGTGGCCGTTGTACGGCAGGCTTCGAGCAGCAGATCGAAGTTGGGAGCCGAGAACCTGATCTTTCCGTTCATCGCGCCTTCGAAATCGGCCATCGCGGCGGCATAGTCCTCGTCGCTGTACGAAACGCCGTCCTTGACTTTGAAAATTTGGATCGGGAAAACCGGCACTTCGCCGTTGCCCAGTCCCTCGACGGTCGAGGAGAGCAGTTCGCGGATGACCATACGGCCTTCGGGCGAAGTGTCCGTTCCGTAGTTCACCGAACTGAAGACCACCTGATTGCCGCCCCGCGAGTGCATCGTGTTGAGGTTGTGGATGAAACCTTCCATCGCCTGATGGGTGTCCCGCCGGGTCATTTCGTAGGCCTGTCGCCATACGGCCTCCAGTTCTTCGGCCGTGACGTCCGTACCGTTTTCGACGAGCCGTTCGGCCAGCCGGCGTTTCCCGTCGGCGTCGCTTTCGATCGAGTGCACATGTTCCTGCAACAGGGCTTTGAGCTTGCTGTCGTCTTCGTTGTCGGCGGCTTCCGCGTTTTTGAGACGGAGCAGGAAACGAAGGTCGTTGGTCAGATGTTTGACGAACGATTTGAGAACGCCCGAGGCCATGAAGAAGTCGAACGCCGGGATCGACTGTCCGCCGTGCTGTTCGTTCTGGTTCGTCTGGAAGATGATCGTGGCCAGCGTGGCATAGCTCTGGATCGACTGAGGTGTCCGGACCGTTCCGTTCTTGGTATGGAAGCCGCGGCGGAACAGGTCGTCCAGATCGTACTGGATGCAGGTCGTCGTTTTAGTCGGGTAGTAGTCCAGATCGTGGATGTGGATGTCGCCGTCGCGGTGCGCCCGGGCATAGCGGACGCCGAGCAGGTATTTGTAGGCGTAGTCTTTGGTCACTTCCGAGGCGAAAGTCATCATCTGTCCGGCCGGCGTGTGCGACGACATGTTGGCGTTGCTCAGGTTCACGTCGTTTTTCTCGACGGCCACGATGCCGTCCATGACCTGTTTGATCGACGTGCGTTTGTCGCGCTGTACGTTGCGCCACTCACGGTAGATGATGTATTTCTTGGCGATATAAGGGTTGCAGGCCATCAGTTTCTTCTCCACGAGGTCCTGAATCTCTTCGACGGAAATCACCTCGGCATCGATTGCGGCGGCTACGTCGGATGCGATCTGCCGGATCGTATCTTCCTGATCGTCGATCCCTCCGGCGCGGTAGGCTTTGGTTACGGCACGGATGATCTTGTCCAGCGAGAAAACCTCGCGTTTTCCATCCCGTTTGAGGATGGAAATGTTCGAAAAATCCATAATCGAATCATTTATTAAAGTAACACATGGGTCCTTATCCCCCGAAGGTCCCGTATCGGTCGTGCGGCGGCAGGTCTTCTGACTCGTTTCCGCCGGGTGCGCCTTCCCGTCCCGCAGGGGGGGACAGTGGCCGTCGGCACGCGGCATTCGACAACGAAACTCACAGCAGCGGGGACTGTCCGGGACTCTCACCCGGTTCCCTTTTTATCCCGTCGTCCGGTCGGATCGGCGGGAACCGTCGCAGGACAAATATAGCAGCTATTTTCTCCATTCCGAGAAGTTGTTGATTAAATGTTTACATAAACGGCGGGTGTCCTGAGCGACAGAAAGATAGGTGCGCGTTTCGATGAACGGCATACTTTTGCCCGAATCAATGTTCTGTGTGTTAGATGAATATGGAATATGCCCGGCCGAAGCTCCTTTCTCATGTCCCGGTAGAAGGACCGTATCCGGGCGTCACGGGACGGCGAGTCGGAGAGGACGAGCCGAAGAGGAGGGACCGGTCGGGAAGCCGGTGGAAATGACGTGCATCAGAGGAGAAGGATCGCTCTTTTACCGATAGGGCGTTGTCGGGTATGGATGGTTCTTGTCGGGCCTGAAAACGGATCCGGCGGACCGGTCGGCGACGGTCGCAAAGCGAAAACCGTTCGGAGATCGGCGGAGTTTCCGAATCGTGCGGTCGGATGCCGTCAGGGAGCGGGTGACTGCAAGGCTGTGCGTGTGCAGACAGAAAAATAAAAGAATGCCGGTACGTTTTCCGAAAACGTACCGGCATTCTTTTCACGATAATCGAATCGGTTCCGGAAGACCTCCGATCTTCCGGAAGCCGAGTCCGGTTATTCTTTCACGCAGCGGACGCTCGCGCCGTAGACGCGTGATCCCGTATTGTAATTGGCGTAGTTGTTATTCATGTACAACCGACGGGAAGATCCGGCTGCCAATTCGACGCAGGCCGCAGTCCAATAGGTTGCCATTGCACCGCAGTAGGTGTGCGGCGTATCGGACGTAGTCAATAGACCTGCGTACGGGAAGAACTGGCCGTTGCCTTCGGTCCAATAGCGACCGTTGTTTTCGCCTGCGCTCCATTGGTCCGTGAGCGTTATGGATTTGCTCGAATTGGTCAGAGTCGAACTGAAAGCTCCGTTGGACGGGACCATATAACCTACCGGACAAGGGTCGAAGATCGTTTTCATACCGATCGAATCGCCTCCCCACAAGTAGGATGCAGGCTGGTCTTCGGTTCCCGACAAGGTAATGTACCAGTCTCCGAAAGTGGAATACGGACGCAGGTAGGTCATCGGTTGGAGCACGGAACTGGAAATGTTGCCCGGAGCCTGGGTCGCTACCTTCGCTTTTACGTCGGCATAGATCCATCGTCCGGAACCGTCTCCGACCTGATTGTTGGCGATGTTGGCGGCTGCGATGTTGCTGGCTCCCACTTCCATGTAGGCTGCGGCCGAGGGAAGGAACGGGTCTTTGCGTCCCCATTGGTAGAACATACCCCGGTTGTTCATGTCGCCGGGCGTGTTGTTCAGTGCACCGAGGTTGCGATCCATCCACTGAACACCGTTGAACTCGCTCAGAGTCACTACTTCGTCGCTTACCCAGATGTGCCAGCTCCACAAGATCTCGCCGGAGTTGGTGCGGACGGCGATCAGGGCGTTGCCTTCGATATTGCCGGTCGAGAAATAGATATAACCGTCGTTGTAGAACGGTGCTCCGTCGATGATCCGGCAGCTACGCGTCTTGTCGCCGTCGAAAGTCGCCTCCCAGATCAGGTCGGCATAACCGACGCCTTCGATCTCCGCGCCGTACGTTTCGATGTAGCGGCTGTTGCCGTCGCTTTTTCCGTTCCCTTTTACGGTAGCGGCGAACTTATAGTCCGTTCCCGTGTGGGCCATGTAACAGTTGGACGTTCCTTCGGCCGAAAGGTCGGCTACTGCGGTCGTACCGAGCTGCCGCACGTCGATCCGCGTATCGGCTCTGTTGGGGTAGGTCGGGTCCGTCACGTCGTTCAGGTAGGCCGTGATGTAAATCACGGCGTCCTGTTTGTCGGCTTTCGTGTTCGGTTTGGCCGAGAGCGTCAGTTCGTTCCCGTTGCGTGCCACGGTGAGCCATTCGTCATCGCAGATGAAGTTCCATTCGTCGCAGTTGGTGCCCACGTACACGGTCTTCGTGCCGCCCTTTTCGTCGAACAGCACTTTGGACGAACTGGTTTCGACTTCCGGATCGACGATAATGACGGCCTCGGAATCGTCGTCGGAACAACCGCCCGTCAGAAGGGCCGAGGCGATAGCTGCCAGATATATCAGTTTTTTCATGATCGCAATTATTTTAAGGTCGTTTCACTGTCGGGAATGGGGAATACGTATTTGTCCGCCATCTGGATCGTCTGCGTGGTGCTGACGAGCGTGGGACTGTCGATCCGTTTCAGGTAGAAGAAGTACTGTCCTT
>UROX01000115.1 GCA_900549685.1 uncultured Alistipes sp. | reverse complement strand
TAGTGCGGCTATTTGCTACGGAAACCGTATATTTGCAATCGGCAACCACACTTCGTTTTCTTATGATCGCATTCGTACTCCCGCTTATGGCGGCCGCCTCGATTCTGCTCGACATAACGAACCTGCGCGGCATAACCCGACGGTTTCCGGACCGACAATGGCCCCGCAGACTCTATCTGATTCACTTCGTCCTGATCGACGCGGCCGTTGCCGCAGGCCTGCTTTTCTACGGAAAACTATCGAACGCCGAATCGCCGCAGGCCATGCGGATCGCCCTGTGGGTCATCTGGCTGTTTTTCGCGAGCCTCGCTCCCAAAGCGGTCCACAGGCTGTTCTGCCTCGTCGACCGGATGTTTTTCCGAACTTCAGGAAAGGGATCGACACTTTTTGCGAAAATCGGTCTCGTCGCGGCCACCGCAACCCTCGGATTGCTGATATGGGGTGCTACCGCCGGACGGACCCGTATCGTCGTCGAACGCCTGACACTGGAATCGGACCGTCTGCCCGAATCGTTCGACGGATACAAAATCGCATTTTTCACCGACCTGCACACCGGCAACCTGCCGGCCAACCACCGGCTCATCCGCCGGATGGCGGACGCGATCGACCGCGAACGGCCCGATATGGTCGTCAATGGAGGCGATCTGGTCAATATCGATGCACGGGAACTGACTCCGGAGGTCATGGAATTGCTCTCGACCATACGGGGACGGGACGGCGTGTATTCGGTGATGGGCAATCACGATCTGGGCTTCTATCTGCTCGAGAACGGTCCCGTCACACCGCGACAAAATCTCGACACGCTGCTCGGAAAACAAAAAGCAATGGGATGGACGCCGCTTATCGACGAATCGGTCTTTATCCGCCGGAGCGAGGACAGCATCGCGGTCACGGGCCTCAATTTTCCGAAAAAAGGTTCGCACCGGGGACGACGAGCCGAACTGGCGGGATGTGATATGGAACAGGCATACGCACCGGTGCCCGAAGAAACGTTCGACCTGACGATTTCCCATACGCCCGAATTCTGGGACCAAGCGCTCCGAACGGGCAACCCCGACCTGACGCTGTCGGGCCACGTACATGCCATGCAATTCAAGATTCCGCTCGGATGCCGGGGATGGTCGCCGGCGAGCTGGAAATACGACCGCTGGAGCGGACTCTACTCCCAACTGGAGAAATACCTTTTCATCAACGACGGAATGGGCTACGTCATGTACCCGATGCGCATCGGCACTCCGCCGTCGATCACGGTCATCACACTGAAAAAGAAGAAGTAGAACGTTCGTCCGTTTCCGACCGCAAGGCTTCGTCCCCGTCGCACATCGTCACATACACGACTCCCCGGTACGCGACAGAAAACCGTCATTCCTCACCGAGGGCAGCTCTCCCCGCTGCCCTCAGTCGCGCATGCAGATGTCCGATTTTCGGACGCGACGGAATCGAAACATTCCGAAAAACATAACACATTTCCGACAAAATTCGTTATCTTAGCGGCAACGAATGATCGGCGGCGAAAAACACATGCCCGCCGAATACGTAAAACGAATGCCGACGATGGGGAAAAGGCTGTCCGAAATCGCACTGTTGCTGGCCGGTACGTTACTGCTGGTCCTGTCGGTCGTACCCCATCACCACCATGGCGAACGCATCTGTTTCGGATCGGAAGAACAATGCCCTGAATGCCATACGGAATGCCACGGAACGCACCGCCACGACGAACCGCAGGCCGGATGCGACCTGCGCCATCTGTTCGTCATGTCGGGACGCGACGACGACTCGTCCCGTCCGACGACGGGCATAGGCGAAGACATGCTCTCGCTTCTTCTGTCCGCAACGACGCCCTGCCTGTGGGCGGAAATCCCATCGTTCGTTCCGGCGGAAACGGGACGATTCTCGTACCGTCCGCTGCGACGATCGCCCGAAACGGGATCCGAAAGCACCGGCATCTCGTTGAGAGCACCTCCCTTCGTCATGGCCTGAACCGTATCCCGTTTTACACCTGTCGTCTTTCCGAACCGTAAAGTCTGCGAGTTGTCGCAGACGATTCGGGTATGTACCCCCGAGTCCCTTCGAAACGAAATCCCGGAAAGTACAAACCTCCGCGACCGTCGGTAAATCGATGCGTCACCGCATTCGGACGACTCCCGATCCCCCAAACGGGGATACATACGGCATAAGGCAATCAGACATTTGAACGTACCGGAATTCCCGACCTCGTTTTTCGGATACGACCGAACGGATTCGCGACCGCCAATCGCCTCTCCCGGTCGGCCCGCCGAGGCGGGGATATGAAAACGCAGCCCGAAAAACACCGCGGCGACGAATATCGGCACGTCAAAGCATACAATCGCGCGACACCATTATTCTTCGACATACAAAAACAATGAACAGAAAACTGATAATAAGCATATTGTCCGCAGCCCTGATGGCTGGCTGCGGAACCGGAAACCGTCCGTCGGCCGAACACGAGCACGGAACCGAAGCGCATGAACACGAACACGACGGACACGAGCATGGACACGACCATGCCTGCGAGCACGATCACGAAATCCACGAGGAACATGTGCACGCGGACCACGACCACCACGCGGAAGAACCGGATGCGCACCGCCACAGCCATGAGGCGGAAGGACACGACCATGCGTCGGAAGCCGCCGGACACGAAGAGCACGAAGGACACGACCACGAGGCCCATGCCGGAGAAATCGTCTTTACGAAAGCGCAGGCCTCGCGGACGGATTTCGCGCTTTACGAAGTCGTTCCCGTCACGTTCAACGAAATCATCGCCACCGGAGGACGCATCATGCCGGCACAGGGCGACGAAGCCTCCGTCGTAGCGCCCGTGAGCGGCATCGTCGCCTTCTCCGGGAAAAAACTCGCGGACGGTACCCCGGTGAAGAAGGGCGAAGGACTCTTTTCCATCTCGTCCAAAGAGATCGCCGAGGGAGACTACACGGCCCGGACCGAAGCCGCATACAGGCAGGCCGAAGCCGCATACGAACGGGCCGAAGCGCTCGTCGCCGACAAGATCGTCTCGCAGGCCGAGTACGAACAGAAACGGCTGGACTACGAAAACGCCCGGACGGCATACGAAGCCCTCGCCTCGAAATTGTCCGCACAGGGTACCGGCGTCTCCGCCCCGATCGGAGGATTCGTCAAAAACATCGCCGTGAGCGAAGGACAGTTCGTCGAGGTGGGGCAGACGCTGGCTACCGTATCGCAGAACCGGCGGCTCGTACTGCGGGCAGAAGTTTCGCAGCGATACCTCGCCGACCTGCGCAACGTTTCTTCGGCCAATTTCCGGACGCCCTACGACGGGAAGCTCCACACGCTCGCAGCGATGAACGGTCGGCTGCTTTCGGTCGGCAAAAACTCGGACGGCAACTCCGTATTCGTTCCGGTGACCTTCGAGTTCGACAACACGGGCGACATCGTGCCCGGCTCGTTCGTCGAAATCTATCTCATTTCCTCGCCGGTGGCCGACGCGCTGACCGTACCGTTGAGCGCCGTGACCGAAGAGCAGGGCGTACATTACGTATTCGTCCGGCTCGACGAGGAGGGCTACCTCAAACGCGAAGTGAAACTGGGCGCCGACGACGGAGAATACATCCGGGTGCTGTCGGGCCTGTCGGCCGGCGAAACGGTCGTCAGCCGGGGCGTCGCCCAGGTCAAGGCGGCCTCGTTCTCCGGAGCCATTCCCCACGGACATTCCCACTCCCATTAGACCCGCACGACCATGCTGAACAAAATCATCGATTTCTCATTACGCAACAGGCTGTTGGTAATGATCGTGGGCGTTATTCTGCTCGTCGCGGGCACGTTTACGGCCCGACACATGGAAGTGGACGTCTTTCCCGACCTGAACGCCCCCACCGTCGTGGTGATGACCGAAGCCAGCGGCATGGCCGCCGAAGAGGTCGAACGCACCGTGACCTTTCCGATCGAAACGGCCGTGAACGGCGCGACGGACGTGCGGCGCGTACGCTCATCCTCGACGACGGGATTTTCGGTCGTATGGGTCGAATTCGACTGGGGAACCGACATCTATCTGGCCCGCCAGATCGTTTCCGAGAAACTGGCCGCGTTGAGCGAGGCCCTGCCGCAGAACGTCGGCACGCCCACGCTCGGCCCGCAGTCCTCCATCCTCGGCGAACTGCTCATCGTGGGACTCACCTCGGACAGCACTTCGCTCCAGGACCTGCGCACGACGGCCGACTGGGTGATCCGTCCCCGGCTGCTCTCGACCGGAGGCGTGGCGCAGGTCACCGTCATCGGAGGCGACATCAAGGAATACCAGATTCTGCTCGATCCGCAGCGGATGAAACATTACGGCGTATCGACGGACGAGGTGCTCGCCGTGGTGGAAAACCTGAGCCGCAACTCCAGCGGAGGTGTGCTGAACCAGTACGGCAACGAATACATCGTCCGGGGCCTGCTCTCCACGGCCGACGAGACGGAAATGGGCAAGGCCGTCGTCAAAACCATCGACGGCATGCCGGTCTTGCTCGAGGACGTGACCGAAGTACGCATCGGCGCCAAATCGCCCCGGCTGGGCGTAGCCTCGGAACGCGGAAAGCCCGCCGTGCTGATGACCGTCACCAAACAGCCCAGCACCAACTCGCTGGAACTGACCGAAAACCTCGACCGGGCCATCGATGAGATCAGGCAAATGCTGCCGCCCGACATCCACATATCGACCGATATTTTCCGGCAGGCACGCTTCATCGAAGGCTCGATCGACAACATCCGCAGCTCACTGATCGAAGGAGCCGTGTTCGTGATCATCGTATTGTTCGTCTTTCTGATGAATTTCCGCACGACGGTCATCTCGCTGGTGGCGCTCCCGCTCTCGCTGCTGGTCTCGGTACTGGTCCTCAAGATGATGGGACTCACGATCAACACGATGAGCCTCGGCGGTATGGCCATCGCCATCGGCTCGCTCGTGGACGACGCGATCATCGATGTCGAGAACGTCTTCAAACGGCTCCGCGAGAACCATCTCCGGCCCGCAGCCGAACGCCTTCCGGCGCTGAAGGTCGTCTACGAAGCATCTAAGGAAATTCGGACCTCGGTCGTCCATGCGACCGTCATCACCATCGTTGCTTTCATTCCGCTGTTTTTCCTCGACGGCATGGAAGGGAGGATGCTGCGTCCGCTGGGCATTTCGTTCATCGTGGCGCTGTTCGCCTCGATGATCGTGGCCGTCACGCTGACCCCGGTGCTCTGCAGCTACCTGCTCACGGGCGAGAAAGTGCTCAAACGGAACGAAAAGGAACCTCTCTTCACGCGCAAGCTCAAACAGGGCTACCGGACGATGCTCGAATGGGTGCTCCGGCACAAAAAGGCCGTGCTGGGCGGCACGCTCGCGCTGTTCGCCGTATCGGTCGTCGTATTCTTCGGACTCGGCCGCAGCTTCCTGCCTCCGTTCAACGAAGGTTCGCTGACGATCAACACGGCCACGATGCCCGGCATCTCGCTCGAGGAATCGGACCGGATCGGCCGCGAGGTGGAAAACATCCTGCTCGAGGTTCCCGAAATACAGACCGTGGCTCGCAAAACGGGCCGGGCCGAACTGGACGAGCATGCCCTGGGCGTGAACGTATCCGAACTCGAGGCGCCCTATACGCTGGACAAGCGCTCGCACAGCGAATTCCTCGCCGACGTCCGCTCCCGGCTCGGCGTACTGCGGGGCGTCAATATCGAACTGGGACAACCCATATCGCACCGCATAGACGCCATGCTCTCGGGCACGCAGGCCAACATCGCCATCAAGCTGTTCGGTCCGGACCTGAACCGGCTCTTCTCGCTCGGCAACCGGATCAAAGAGGCAATCGGCGGCATCGAAGGCATCGCCGACCTGAACGTGGAGCAGCAGGTGGAACGTCCGCAGCTGCAAATCAGGCCCCGACGGGAAATGCTGGCACGGTACGGCATTCCGCTGACCGAATTCTCGGAATTCATCGAGGTAGCGCTGGGCGGACGGGTCGTATCGCAGGTCTACGACCAGGGACGTTCGTTCGACGTCACCGTCAAGACCGACGACCGCAGCCGACAGGACATGGAGAGCATCGGCAACCTGCTGCTCGACGGAGCCGACGGCAAGGTGCCGTTGAGCTATGTGGCCGACATCGTCTCCTCGTCCGGACCCAACGCCATCAGCCGCGAAAATACCCAACGCAAGATCGTCGTCTCGGCCAACGTAGCCGACCGCGACCTGCGGAGCGTGGTGAACGACATACGCCGCACGGTAGAGGAACAGATCGACATGCCCGAGGGCTATCACGTCGAATACGGCGGACAGTTCGAGAGCGAACAGGCGGCCTCGCGCATCCTGCTGCTCGCCTCGCTCGTCTCGCTGCTGGTCATCTTCCTGCTGCTGTTCCAGGAGTTCCGAAGCCTGTCCGTCTCGGGCATCGTCATGCTCAACCTGCCGCTGGCCCTTATCGGAGGCATCTTCAGCCTGTGGTTCACCTCGGGCGAAGTGAGCATCCCGGCCATCATCGGCTTCATCTCGCTGTTCGGGATCGCCACCCGGAACGGCATTCTGCTCGTCTCGCACTACAACCAGCTGCGCAGCGAGGGTATGCCGCTCTACGAGAGCGTGGTGACCGGCTCGATGGACCGGCTGAACCCGATCCTGATGACAGCCCTCTCCTCGGCGCTGGCGCTCGTCCCGATGGCGCTGGGAGGCCATCTGCCGGGGAACGAGATCCAGAGTCCGATGGCGAAAGTCATTCTGGGCGGACTGCTCAGTTCGACGCTGCTCAACGGATTCATCATCCCGGCCGTCTACCTGATTATCAACCGTAAAAAACAGCACGCATGAAACGAATCATAATCGGCATACTCTCCCTCGGACTCGCACCGGCCGTCTTCGCCCAGACCGGCATCGACGAAGTGTTGCTCCGGGTGGAGAACAACAGCAAGGAGCTGCGGGCGCAACGGGAAGAGACCGCCGCACGGAAAACGGAAGCCCGCACGGACAAATTCATGGCCAACCCCTCGGTCGAGTTCGAAAACCTGTGGGGCGGTCACGGCGAACGGGATGCGGAGCTGACGATCGCCCAGGCGATCGACTTCCCGTCGGCATACGGCGCACGGAACAAAATCGCCCGGATCAAAAGCACGCTGGCCGAAAACGAAGGCCAAGACGCCCGGCAACGGATATTGTTGGAAGCCAAACTGCTGTGTATCGAAATCATCTACCGAAACCAGCAGCGGACGATTTTGGGCGAAAGGCTCGCCAACGCCGAACGCCTGTCCGAAGTCTACCGCAAAAAAATGGACTCGGGCGATGCCAACGCGCTGGAATACAACAAAGCGAATCTGGAGTTGGTCGCCGCAAGGACCCAATTCGAACTGAACGAATCGGAACGAGCGGCCCTGTGCCTGAAGCTCAACACGCTGGCCGGAGGAGGGGAGAGCACGTTCGAGGAGCTGACCTATCCGGCACCGGCGGAACTTCCCGAACCGGATGTCCTCGAGATGCGCTACACGGAAGGAAACCCCGAACTGCGGAGCCTGTCCGACGCGCTCGATCTGGGCCGACGGACCGTCACGCTGAACCGGGCCATGTCGCTGCCTCAGTTCGAAGTGGGCTACCGGCACAATTTCGGTGCGGAAGGCCGCTTCAAAGGTTTTGTGGTCGGCATGTCGATCCCGCTCTTCGAAAACAGGAACAAGGTGAAAGCCGCCAAAGCGCAGACGTTATCGGCCGACGCCCGGCTGCAAAGCGCCCGGGAAAACAGTTCGGCCGAACTCAAGGAACTCTACGAACGGGCACTCACGCTGAAGCGGTCTTACGAAACACTCGAATCGACGTTACAGTCGCAGAACAGCCTGACAGTACTCGACAAAAGCCTCGAAGCCGGACAGATCACACTGATCGAATACTTCACCGAAGTCGAGGTACTCTACCGGAGCCGGGAAACGCTGCTCGGTCTCGAACGCGATTACCAATCGACCGTAGCCCGCATCCTGCGCTTCGAACTGTAACGCAGCAAACACTCCGAGACAACGGGTTCCGACCTCCGGACGGCAGGTCGGGACCCGTTTTTCGATAGAGAATTGTATAAAAACACACAAATTAAATATTTATTTAACATTCATTTCGAATATCAATTAAAATACCTATCTTTGCAAAGATAGAAAGCAGGCTCGCCGACAAGCGAACATATGCTGAATATCAACATATTGACACAAAAGACTACT
>UROX01000114.1 GCA_900549685.1 uncultured Alistipes sp. | reverse complement strand
CTTGCAGAGCCTTTTCGCACCGCCGGCCACCGACGATTCCCGCCTCGTGTCCGCACGTTTCCGCCTCCGAAAGACACAGTCGCGTCGTCTTACGCAAACCTGTTCCCTGTCGGAGCAGACGATAATTGCACGACGGGAGACGGTTTTCCGGACAAAAAAACTATTTTTGTAACGAACTCTTAAACCCACATCGATGAAAAACACCTTGTTTGCCCTCTGCTGTGCGCTTCTGCTGTGCGCATGCGGCAAGAGAATCGCGAAGGTCGAATCGGTCGATATCGTACCGCTTCCCTCCTCCGTCCGGGTATCGGACGGCGTATTCGATCTGAAGAAAAACACCCGGATCTGCCTGCTTTCGGACGACTCCATGCTGAACTTCTCCGTGAACCTGCTCAACGGACTGCTCGACAAATCGTTCGGCAAACCGCTCGCCGCCGTCCGGGCCGACGAGCCTCAGACCGGAGCCATCAACATCCGCCTCGGCGACCTCGCGGCCGAGGAATACACGTTGAGCGTGAAACCCGAAAGCATCAACATCGTAGCCGGCAGCCCCGCAGGCGCCTTCTATGCCGTTCAGACGCTGCGCCAGCTGCTTCCCGTAGCCGTGGCCCGGGGCGAAAAAGCCGGTATCATCGAACTGCCCGCCGTGGAAATCGCCGACAAACCGTTCTTCGCCTACCGCGGCGGCATGCTCGACGTGGGACGCCACTTCTTCGACGTGGACGAAGTCAAGACGTTCATCGACATCCTGGCCATGCACAAACTCAACCGCTTTCACTGGCACCTGACCGAGGACCAGGGCTGGCGCATCGAGATCAAAAAATACCCCGAACTGATGAACATCGGCGCATTCCGGCCCTGCTGCAGCCTCTCGCCCGAAGCCCAGCAGCCCGACTCGGTGCCCTACGGCGGATATTTCACGCAGGATCAGGTGCGCGAGATCGTCCGCTACGCCGGCGAACGCTTCATCACCGTCATTCCCGAAATCGAACTGCCGGGCCACGCTTCGGCAGCACTGGCCTCCTACCAGCAGTTAGGCTGCAAGGGCGAAGGTTACGGCGTGGAAAACATCTGGGGCGTAAAGGAAAACGTCTACTGTGCTGGCAAGGAATCGACGTTCGAATTCCTCGAAAACGTGCTCTCGGAAGTCATCGAGCTCTTCCCCTCGGAATATATCCACATCGGCGGGGACGAATGTCCCAAAACGCGGTGGAAAGAGTGCCCCCATTGTCAGAAACGCATTCGCGACGAAAAACTCAAGGACGAGCACGAGTTGCAGAGCTATTTCGTGCAGCGCATAGAGAAATTCCTGGCCGGCAAAGGCCGCCGGATCATCGGATGGGACGAAATTCTCGAAGGCGGTCTCTCCAAAACGGCCACGGTCATGTCGTGGCGCGGTACGGAAGGCGGCATCGCAGCGGCCAAAATGGGCAACCAGGTCATTATGACCCCCACGACCCACTGCTACCTCGACTACTATCCGACCCGGAATACCGAGAACGAGCCTAAAGGAATCGGCGGCTACCTGCCCGCCCGACAGGTCTACTCGCTCGACCCCTATGCGGGTCTGAACGCGGACGAGCAGAAATACATCCTCGGCGTACAGGGCAACCTCTGGACCGAGTTCATCAGCGAACCCGACCATGCGCACTACATGCTGCTGCCCCGACTGGCCGCCGTCTCCGAAGTGGGCTGGTCGTACGGCAACGACGGCCGGAATTACGACGACTTCAAAAAACGCGTGACGACGCTGGCCGAACGTTACGACGCGGCGGGATACGAGTACGGAAAACATATGTGGACCGAAGACGACGCAGCGGAAACCGCCCCGCAGCAATAGCCTCCGAACAACCCGGATATCCGACCATATGGGAAAGGCCGTGCGGCAAAAATCGCACGGCCTTTTCTTTTTCCGCTGTTTTTCCCACAAAAGACCGTAAATTTACGACACACGAACCCGGTAATCCATGAAGAAAAAACTACGAATTCTGTCGTGCAGCCTCGCTCTGCTCTGTTGCGGCTGCGGCAAGCGCATTCCGAAAATAGAATCGGTCGCCATCGTTCCCCGACCGGTCGCCGTCGTGCAAGGCGAAGGAACGTTTCTCGTGACGAAAAATACCGAGATCCGCCTGTCACCCGACGACACGGCGCTGCTGCGGACCGCACACACGCTGGCCTCGCTGTTCGCCGGATCGTTCGGCCGACCGCTTCCGGTCGTCGCAGGCGACATCGACGACGCCCCTGCGATTCGCATGCACGGGGCACCGCTCCCGCCCGAAGGCTACACGCTCCGGATCGGAACAGACGGCATCGACATCGCGGGCGGATCGCCCGCGGGAGCCTTCTACGCCGTACAGACGTTGCGCCAGTTGTTGCCGCCCGCCGTTCTCGACGGAGAGCGGGCCGCGAGTGCGGAACTCCCCGAAACGGAAATCCGCGACGAACCCCGCATCGGCTACCGGGCGTTGCTGCTGGATGTCGGTCGGCACTTCTTCACGACGGAAGAGGTCAAATCGGTGATCGACCTGATGGCCATGCACAAGCTCAACCGCCTCCAGTGGCACCTGACCGAAGATCAGGGCTGGCGCATCGAAATCGGCAAATATCCCGAACTGACCCGCACGGGCGCATTCCGCGACCGCTGCGACATGCGTCCGGCCGAGGACGGACGTCCGGAGAAGGACCCGCAGCCCTACGGCGGCTTCTACACGCAGGACGAAATCCGCGATGTCGTGCGCTATGCGGCCGAACGCCATATCGAAATCGTGCCCGAAATCGAAATGCCCGGTCATGTGATGGCGGCGCTGGCCTCCTATCCCCGTCTGGGATGTCTGGGCGAAGGCTACACAGTGCCGTCGCAATGGGGCGTCAAGGAAGACGTCTACTGCGCGGGGCGCGACTCGACCTTTCTCTTTCTCGAAGACGTGCTGGGCGAGGTCATCGATCTGTTCCCCTACGAATATATCCACATCGGCGGGGACGAATGTCCGAAAGCCCGGTGGAAAGCCTGCCCCGACTGTCAGCGCCGCATCCGCGAGGAAGGACTCGCCGACGAGGACGCATTGCAAAGCTATTTCGTCAAACGCATCGAAAAATTCCTGAACGCACACGGCCGCAGGCTCGTGGGATGGGACGAAATCCGGCAGGGCGGCCTTTCGCCTTCGGCTGTCGTCCTTTCGCGCAAACGCGAACAGGGACTCCGCTCAGCCCTCGAAACCGGCAACGACGTCATTATGACGCCCTACATGAACTGCTATTTCGACTATTACCAAGGCGCCCCGGAGACCGAACCGCTGGCTTTCGGAGGCCGCCTGCCGCTGGCCGAAGCTTATGCACTCGACCCCTACGAAGGTCTTACCCCGGAACAGATGCGGCAGATCGTCGGCGTACAGTGCAACCTGTGGGGCGAATTCGTCTCGACGCTCGACCATGCCCAGTACATGCTGCTGCCCCGGCTGGCCGCATTCTCGGACCGCAGCTGGAGCGGCGGCGAGCCGGATTACCCGGATTTCCTCGACAGACTCTCCTCGATGATCCGACTGTACGACGCCTGCGGATACAACTACCGCCGTCTCACGCCCGAGGACTCGTTGTCGGGCCGGTAAAACCGGAGCACGCGCCTTGCCAACCTCCGGACAGGACAGCGACAGATCGAACGACGCCGGCAATAGCGAACCGCACGGCGGGATCGGAGGCCCCTCGCCTCCAAGACAGACGACACTCTCGGCCACAAAGCGCCATCCGCTCCGAGACAAACGAAAAGCCGGTCCCGATACCGGCTCCATATAAAATTTCACCCCTGTCGCAAGATGATTGCGACAGGGGTGAAACATATGAACGATTCCGTTCGACTGCGTGCCGACCGAAGCGGCCGGCCGCTATGCGAATTCCTCTCGGCTCAAAAATGCTTCGGAAACCGTCGGTTCCAGGTCCTCGCCGGGACACGACCGGCTATCGCCGCAGCACCTTGTCCCATCCGGCCTACCCGAGATAGGATTTGAGCAGTTTGCTCCGCGTGCTGTGGCGCAGACGACGGATGGCCTTTTCCTTGATCTGACGCACCCGTTCGCGCGTGAGTCCGAATTTCTCGCCGATCTCTTCGAGGGTCATTTCCGAACATCCGATACCGAAGAAATATTTGATGATATCCCGTTCGCGATCGGTCAGCGTCGAGAGTGCGCGTTCCACTTCCGTCCCGAGCGATTCGTTGATGAGTCCCCGGTCGGCAATGGGCGAATCGCTGTTCACCAGCACATCGAGCAGGCTGTTGTCCTCGCCGTCGGAGAACGGAGCGTCCACCGACACGTGACGGCCCGAAACACGGAGCGTATCGGTCACTTTCTCCTTGGGAAGATCGAGTTCGTTGGCCAGTTCCTCGGGCGACGGCGTGCGTTCGTGTTCCTGCTCGAAACGGGCGAACGCCTTGTTGATCTTGTTGAGCGATCCCACCTGATTGAGCGGCAGACGCACGATACGGCTCTGTTCGGCCAGCGCCTGAAGAATCGACTGGCGGATCCACCACACGGCATAGGAAATGAACTTGAATCCCCGCGTCTCGTCGAACTTTTCGGCCGCCTTGATCAGACCGAGGTTGCCCTCGTTGATCAGGTCCGGCAACGAGAGGCCCTGATTCTGGTACTGCTTGGCCACCGACACGACGAACCTCAGGTTGGCCCGCGTCAGCTTTTCGAGGGCTTCCTTGTCGCCCTTCTTGATCCGCTGTGCCAGATCGACTTCTTCCTCTACCGTAATCAAATCCTCCTTACCGATTTCCTGAAGATATTTGTCGAGCGATGCGCTCTCGCGGTTGGTGATGGATTTGGTGATCTTTAATTGTCTCATCTTATCTCTGTTCTGTTGTTTGCATGTACTTTCGAAAAACTGTCTGACCCTCGACGACCGAAAGTCAGACAGTTCCTCCGAAAGCAATCCCCTACCGGGACCGTTACTTGACGGTGGGCGAGTAGGCGACAGCCCGTCCGTCGGGATAAACCCCTTCGATATACTCGATCTTCGAGGTGATCCGGTTCAGATCGGCGAGCGAACGTACCGGACGGTCGTTGATGTGGGTGATGATATACCCTTTGCGTATCCGTGCGCTTTCGAGAATGCCGCCCGGCTCGATATCCACGACCTGTACGCCTCCGTCGATCTTCAGCGTTTTCTTGGTCTTGTCCGTCACTTCGGCGAACCGGCCGCCCAACGCGTCGTATGCCGAAACGACCTCCTTGGTGATTACTTCCGTGTTACCTGCTCTATTACGCAGCACCACGTCGATTTGTTTCACCTCCGCGCCTTTTTTTACGCCGATGGTCACCTTATCGTTGGGTCGGTGCTTGGCCATCTCTTCGGACAGACCGGCCGAACCTTCGATTTTCACGCCGTCGAATTCGACGATCACGTCGCCCTTGCGGATACCGGCCTCGTAAGCGGCTCCTTCGGGATCGACTTCGGCGACATAGAGTCCGCCCGGCGTCGTGATGCCCGTGGCCTTACCTTCCTCGGTTTCGAGGTATTCTTCGGTCAGCGGCACATAGGAGATGCCCAGTACGGCCCGCTGCACGACCCCGTGTTCCTTGAGGTCCACGACCACCTTCTTGACGATCGACGTGGGTACGGCAAACGAATAGCCGATGTAGCTGCCCGTCTGCGATTGGATAAGCGTATTGATGCCCACCAGCTCGCCCCGCGTATTGACCAGCGCGCCGCCGCTGTTGCCCGGATTGACGGCCGCATCGGTCTGGATGAACGATTCGAGACTGTACTGGCTCGGCAACGCCTTCAGGCTACGGCCTTTGGCACTGACGATACCGGCCGTGATCGTGCTCTGCAAACCGTAGGGACTGCCGATGGCCAGCACCCATTCGCCCAGGCGCAGATCGTCGGAATTACCCATCGGGATGGTCGGCAGGTCTTCGGCCTCGATCTTGATGAGCGCCACGTCGGTCGTGGGGTCAGTTCCGATCACCTTGGCGTCGAACGAACGTTTGTCGTTGAGCGTTACTTTGAGTTTCGAAGCGTTTTCCACCACGTGGTTGTTCGTAACGATATAGCCGTCGGGGCTGATGATGACGCCCGATCCGCCGCTTTTCTGCTCGCGCGGACGCTGGGGCTGTTGCTGCCGCTCGTATCCGCGGGGAATACCGAACAGATCGAAGAACTGTTCGAAACCTCCGCCGTATTCACCGCCGTACCGTCCTGCGGACGACGGCAATTCCTGCGTATTGACGATATTGACCACTCCTTTGACGGCATTTTCCGCCGCATAGGTCAGATCGGGATACCCTCCCTCTTCGTAAGCCGTGAAGTGGGTACCCACGTTCGAGGCGAATCCGACGGAGGACGTTCGCACGTCGTTTTCTTTTTCCGTGGCCTTAGCCACCGTGTATGCAGTCATTCCGCCGGCCAGCACCGATGCGGCCAGCATACCTACATATAATGCAACCTTTCTCATAGAAAAACAGAATTAAAATTTATCGATTATAAAAAAGGTAGAATTATTTTCATTCCGTATGATTCGTTTTTTTCATTCATTCTGCGGAACCCGATACAAATTCCGGTCCGTTTTCGGTTATCTGCGCTCTCGTACGGAACATCCTTCCGTTCTTTCCGAAACGCATTATATAAACTGAATGTCGGGCACCGGTATTGTGCGCACCGGATCGTTTTTCGCATAAATTTTTCTTTCCGCCATCGCTTGTTTTACCGAAACGAGCCGGAGGGAACAGACACAATAGTCTGACACGAAACGAGATAAACGTTTCTTCACCGGTCGATCATCCTCGCCCGGAAAAAGAATCCCGTACAAGAAGAGGTACCGGCACCCGGGCCGCCTTCCGGCGACCGTATGTTCCGGGAGCACGGTCTCCGAATCCGGCCGGGTCAATCGCGAACGTACAGCACGCCGGACGACCGCAAAACCGATCCGCAGCCACAGGACCGATGCCGCTCCGTCCCGAAGCACCTCCCCCGAAACCGCCGCGAGGATGTCCGGACAAGCCGGACATCCTCGCTATGACGGGATCGGAACGCCTCAGGCGATGCCGAACTCTTTTTTGATCGCCTCCACGGCATCGAGCTTTTCCCAACCGAAGAATTCGATCTCTTTCTCGACCGGACGGCCGTTTTCGTAGACGGTTTCCTTGCGGACGAAAGGACGGTTGCCGAAGTGACCGTAGGAAGCGGTGGCTTCGAAAATCGGATTGCGCAGGCCGAAACGTTCGACGATTTTGGCCGGACGCAGGTCGAACAGCTTGCCGATCCGTTCGGCAATCTCGCCCTCGCCGATATTCAGACGGTTCGTACCGCGCGTTTCGACATAGACGCTCAACGGACAGGCAATGCCGATGGCATAGGAGAGCTGCACGAGCACCTCGTCGGCCACACCGGCAGCCACCATGTTCTTGGCAATATGCCGGGCGGCATAGGCGGCGCTGCGGTCCACTTTCGAACTGTCCTTGCCCGAAAAAGCGCCGCCGCCGTGCGCACCGCGACCGCCGTAGGTATCGACGATGATCTTGCGGCCCGTAAGCCCCGTGTCGCCGTGCGGTCCGCCGATGACGAACTTGCCCGTAGGATTCACATGCAGGATGTAATCGTCGCCGATCAGCTCGGAGAGACGGTCGCCGGCACGTTCCAGCCGGGCCTTGGTCCGCGGAATGAGAATCGTCCGGACATCTTCGCGGATCCGGGCGCACATCGCCTCCTCGGCGGCTTTCTCGCTTCCGGCTTCGGCGGCCGTGACGAACTCGTCGTGCTGGGTCGATACGACGATCGTATGCACACGCAGAGGACGGTTGTCGTCGCCGTACTCGATTGTCACCTGACTCTTGGAGTCGGGCCGCAGATAGGTCATAACCTTATCTTCGCGGCGGATGACGGCCAGTTCCTTGAGAATGACGTGCGAGAGAATCAGCGAGGCGGGCATCAGCTCCTTGGTCTCGGAGCAGGCGTAACCGAACATGATGCCCTGGTCGCCGGCACCCTGTTCCTCTTCGGTCGCCCGCACGACGCCCTGGTTGATGTCGGGCGACTGCTCGTGAATAGCCGAAAGCACGCCGCACGAACTGCCGTCGAACTTATAGTCGCTCTTGGTATAACCGATGCGGTTGATTACCCGGCGGGCCACTTCCTGCACGTCCACATAGGCTTCGGAACGCACCTCGCCCGCCACGACCACCAATCCGGTCGTACAAAGCGTCTCGCAGGCTACTTTCGAATTTTTGTCATGACGAAGAAACTCGTCGAGAATGGCATCGGAAATCTGATCCGAAACCTTGTCGGGATGTCCCTCGGACACCGACTCGGAGGTCA
>UROX01000113.1 GCA_900549685.1 uncultured Alistipes sp. | reverse complement strand
GAGGCATTATTTTCTGCTTCGCCTTTCGTTATTTACGGTCTCTGTGGTCGTACCCCGAACCGAATTCATCGCGCAAATCCTTGTCGCGGAAGTGAAGTCGCAAACCGGAAGATGTCGCACCCGCTTTTCGTCGATCTATAATATATGATCATGAATCCGGAGGTTCGTTCGGGAGGAAAGAAACCGTTCGATTTTCTGCTTCCTCCGGCTGCGGCCTCGACAGCGTGTACGTGATTTCGTATGATCGCCTATATGGTTTGGGGGGATCGACTTCTTTTCGGCTCGACTTCGGTCGGGACTATCCGAGCCGGCGGTTATGTCCGATAGTGTAAGGATATGACCGTTTATATTTTATCGGATTCGCGATCTCGTCGTTCCGGGAGGGTGCTCGGGCGATGCGGGACGGTTCTGCCGAATGGCGGAATTGCGGGGCGGCTCAGTAGGGACGGAGACATGCGGTTTTGCCGAGATCGTCGAAGACATCCGCCCGGCCGATACGATTGCGGATCCGGTGCGTCGCCGTTTCTCCTAACCTGGTTCGGTCCTATTCTATCGTCGGGACGGGAGCATCAGCCGTATCCGTTCCATAAGCGATTCGATATGGGCTTTCTGCAGTTCGATGATTTCGTCTTTGGCTTCGACCAGTTTTCGACTCAATTCCATGATATCCCGCTCTTCGGGTGAAGGGGTGGTCTTGCGGATCATGTCGCCTTCGCCCAGAATAAGCCAGTCGAGCGACACCTCGGGAAATGTGGCGATAAATTTCGCCATAGTGTCCTCGGTTATACCGGTGTTACTCTCTAATGTGCCGCGCGATATGCCGGTTTTACTGTAAAATTCTCGTTTGCTAATCAATAGACTATCAATAAAGTACAAAATTCTGCGTTTGACTGGCGAAATATTTTGTCCCTTTTCTTGCATAATGGCGAAATCTTTCGTAACATTGCGTTGTCTTAGACTCGAATTATATGCTCTGTGGAAGCTGGATTCGCAAAAATCCGGCCCGGTTCATTAACGGGTATAATTCGGCTAAAGATAACCATTTTCGATGTATTTTCTAAGGAGAGATTTCGTACGGGAAGATTCAAAAGCTTAATTAACATTTATTTAACTCCAATAATTTTTAAGTGATTATGAAACACAATTTTTTGAAGTCGATTTTGGCGTTGCTCCTTATCGGGGTAACGCTGACTTACGTCGGTTGTAAGGATTACGATGACGACATCGGAAATGTATCGACCGAACTGACGGAAACCGCTGCGGCTCTGCAGCAACAGTTGAGTACGTTGCAGACCGCCTTGCAGAATGCTCAGGCCGATGCGACCGCTGCGGCTCAGGCTGCCGCCGCCGCGAAAGAGGCTGCGGACAAAGCCGCCCAGGCTGCCGCTGCCGCCCAGCAGGCCGTAGCGCAGGCCAAAGCCGAAGCAATCGAAGAGGCCATTGCACAGTGCAAGAACCTGCTCGCCGGCAAAGCCGACCAGAAAGCGCTGGACGATCTGATCAGCAAGGTCGAAGGGATCGAAAAACAGTTGGGCGAAGCGTTGAAAGGCGTCGCTACGGTCAGCGAACTGAACAAGCTGACGGAAGCGCTCGAAATTCAGCAGAAAGCACTCGACAAATATAAAGAGCTGCTCGACGACAAAGCATCGAAAGACGATCTGGAAGATCTGGAAGATCGTTTGAAAAAACTGATCGAAAACGCTCAGAGCGGTGCGATGGACGAAGAAGCGCTGAAAGCCGCCGTCAAAGAACTCAGCGACGAGATCATGGAAACGGTGAACGGCAAACTTTCTTCGCTGGCCGGCGTGCTTTCGTCGCGTCTGACGAGCGTGACGCTGGTTCCCTCGCTGTATGTGGACGGCATTCCCACCATCGAATTCCTGTCGGTCGAATACAAAGCGCTGACGATCGGTACGAAAGGTGCACTGACGAAGGCTTCGAAAGCCTCTATCGTCTCCGACGAATCGACGACGGCCGACTATCGCCTGAACCCCACCGGTGTGGGCGAAGACGACATCACGATGCCTTCGTTCGTATCAACGACGGCCGTTACGCGTGCGGCCACCGGCGAAAATACGCCTGTCAAAGTCGTAGGATACGAAATCAACAACGGTATCATGACCGTGACCGCTGCCAAGACGACGACCGAATCGTTAGCCAAACAGGCTGGCAATAAAATCTATACCGTCGCACTGAAAGTGCCCGTGGCCGAAGCCGAACTTTTCGAAGGCGAGGAAGAAGCCTGCGTATATTCCGAATACGTGCGTCTGGACGAACAGACCATCACGCCCGTGATCGCCGCACGCATCGATCAGAATCAGAAAGTGACGAAATACGATTGTGCGACCGCACATCATCATTTCTATACCTATGCACAGGTTTACGCTCAGGACAGCGTAGGCAAAATGATTTCCAACCGTCTGAAATACGACGAGCCTTATGATCTGAGCCAGATGGTGACGGCTTGTTACGAAGCCGACGGTGCCGCACACGAAATGACGGCCGAAAAACTGGCCGGTTACGGTCTGGCCTTCCGTTTCGAAGTGGCTCCCGATCCGTTCAAAGTAGAACCGAACGACACCGACCAGCAGCAGTTCGCAGCAATCGACGGTTCGGTGATCTCGTCGAAAGTGCCGGGCGGTTACACCAACAACGCCGCAGCCGTAGACAAGGAACCCATCGTACGCGTGACGTTGGTCGATACGGTGAACAACAAGATCGCCGACGTGAAGTATTTCAAGATCAAATGGACGAAGACTGTGGCCAGCCCCGATCCGATCGACCTCGGCGAAGTGAAAGTCTTCGATGCCGCCGCACTGAGCTGCGATACGATTGAAAACGAGTTCCTGTGGAAAGACATGACCGAGTTTGTCTATGCCGTGATGAAAGACCAGACCGGTATGTCGAAAGCCGAATTCGAATCGATCTACACGCTGAAAGCCAATACGGACGGTACGTTCGGTGAAGGCGACGGTGAGATCGTCGAAACTCCTTCTTCTTCGGACGAAGACGCCGTGGCGCTCACCTGGGTACTGTCGCCCGAAGCCGTAGGAACCATCGTTCCCGCCGCATCGAAAGACTACACGATCAAAGTGACTTATGCCGATCCGAACGGTGTGTACGGCGATGTGACCTTCTCGTTCAAGACGACTGTTACTGTTCCGAAAATCGATCTCGCCGGTTATTTCAGCCAGTATTGGATTACGGACGAAGAACTCGCCAATGTATATCCGGTTCAATATAAAACCGAAAACGCTTTGGATACTTGTGTGTACAACTACGATCTGATGCAGCTCTTCACGCCTGGTCAGTTCTTCATCAAGGGGCTGCTGCCTTGCGGCTCGTGGGATCTTCAGTTCGGCAAAACGCAGCCCGACACCAATTATGCACCTGCCATGACGGTAGAACCCGCCGGCAACAACGATGCCAAAGGCTACTCGCTGCTTAAAGGCGGAGTGAAAGCCTCGACGCTGACCTTCAGCGATACCGTAGCGACGAACTGGTACGGTGCGGCCAACACGACCAATCGCGCTTCGATCTCGCTCGAAAAAAATGAGGCCGGTAAAGGTCTGGTAGGAAATGACGCTACGCTGAAAGTATGGGCCGATATCAACGGATACAACAAAACAGTTGTGAAGACTTTCAATGTTCACTTTGTGACACCGTTGAATATCAATGCTGAACTGCAGAACGCCGAGTTCTTCGACCACGTGATCAGCGGTTCGCGCATCGACTGTTCGAAAGCCTTCACGATGACGGACTTCAACAACTACATCGTGGCCAAAACGACGACCAACACGACGGACGAAAAAGCCAAATACGCTGCCGAACTGTGGGATTACTATCAGGTGAATTCCGTGAAGTGGAATACTGAGACGGCTAAAATCGGTATGGAAAAAGTTGGTGGTAGTATCGTGGTGAACGATGAATTGACGGCCGAAGAAAGTATGTCACTGACTGAAGTGTATACAGGAGCTTCGGTTCAAGACGAAGGTTCGGAGTTGGTATTCTACAACAATGCCGCCGGCGCCGGTGTAGAAAAAGCCTGCAACATCTTCATCCAAGTTACCGTGAAATACGGCTGGGGCGAAGCCTCGGAATGGGTGAAGATCCGTCTGAATCCGGGTAAATAAGCACCGTCAGTTTCATAAATAATAAGTGTTTCAGAGAGCGGGCGTCGCATGACCATCTTCTTTAAACAACGCGCATAAATTATCTATCTCGGTAATGCGATGTTTCGCTTGGGAGAGCCTCCGAAGGATCGGAGGCTCTTTTTTTCGTTTGGAACGGGGCGCCCGTTCCGTCGCATTGGCTCCGTCTCGCGGATGCCGGAACGACTGGAAACGACTGTTCGCGGAGCGGACGAACGGGGTAGAGCCTTATCTTTGCACGAAACGGGATCGGGACGGGGAAATGGGCGCGTCATGGCGTTGCCGACCTGCTTGCTGCTTTGGCCGATGTGCACCGGCGACGGAAGACGAGAATATGCGGAAGCATGGCCGTGTGGTCGTTCTGTTGCCGGAGTGCGGTGACGAGTCGGGCGTTTTGCCGTCTGTGCACTCCGTCCGCCGATCTGTGAAACGAGAAACGAATTGAAAAAATGAAAACGGAACAAGACGAAAAACAGGGACGATGCCCCGTGTGTCAAAGCTGCGCCATGCCGCTGACGGAAGAGGGGTTGTACGGAACGAACGCCGACGGCAGTCCGAATCGGGACTACTGCGTGTATTGTTATCGGGACGGGGCTTTCGCGCAGTCGTGTACGATGGACGGGATGATCGAACATTGCGCCGGCATGCTGACGCAAGTGAACGCGGCTTCGGGAATGAACATCACGCGCGAAGAGTACGTCGCTTACATGCGGGAGGTTTTCCCGAAACTGAAGCGCTGGAGACCGTCAGTCGGGCGGTGACAGGCCGGCCGGCATATCGCACCGGTCGGACGCAGGCCTATCTCTGCGGCGGACGATTCGAGAAAGGGGGCGGCTGCTGCGGTTCGGATCGGGAAGAAATCGGTCGGATATTTTCGGTCTGTGTCTGTGGACGGAAGATCGGTTGCCGGAGGTCGGACCGTCTGCCCGGCAGCAGAGGGGGGCGGGTGCGGTGGCTTGCCGTAGCGAGTTCTGTTATGGCCGGCGGCCGGGTGTGTGGCCGGAGGGCGGCATGGCTCGGGAAAGCCGGGGGCGAACTATGAAAACGAAGCGGGCCTCTGTGAAAGACAGAGGCCCGCTTCGTTTCGGTTATGTTTCTGTGTGCCGGGTCCGTTCGGAGCTTTCTTCCGGTAGAGTGTCGGAAAGACCGCCCGTCGTCGCTTCTCCGAAGTTTTGCCCGGAGCGGCGGAGCGTTATTTCTCCGGAGACCAGCAGCAGAGATGGTTGTTCGGTGTCACGACGACGAATTTGTAGAATCCGTCGGGAGTGGCGGAGGCGTCGAACGTGAAGGTGCCGGCTCCGGCCTTCACTTTGCCGACTTTGGTCCATCGGTCGGTGCCGCCTGTGCGGTAATCGTTCGTCGTGGCGACGTAGACGGTGGCCGTAGCTTTGTCGTCGAGGCTTTTCCAGTTCAGCTCGATCGTTTTGTCATGCCGGACGGCGGTCAGGTTCTCGATATCGGCCCGTCCGATGAACGGCATGCCGTCCTGTTCCCAAAGCACGTCGCGGGGAACGTCGAAGCCCATGTAGCGGCAGATCGACGGATTGATGTCGGTAATGGCGAGCAGCGGGGCGGCGAAATGGGCGTTGGGTCGGATGTTGGTCGAGATCCACGTGGTGCGTTCGCGTTCGGACTGTCCGCCGTGATGGTGGCCGTCCGGGCCGCGTCCGTGGTCGGTCGTCACGACGATCATCCATTCTTCGTCGAAATGGGTCTCGCGGTAGCGGACGGCCTCCCAGATGCGGGCGACCTGACGGTCGGCCTTCATCGTGTATTCGTCGAAATAGTCGCTGTTGCCATAGATATGCCCCGCGTCGTCGGTGTACCACAGATAGACCCAGCTCAGGTCGGGCGCGTCGTTGCGGATACCCTCGGCGGCCGCTTCGGAGATCGCCTCGTCGATCCGGAAAATGTGCAGGTCGTCTTTCTCCTTGGGGTAATTCTGCTCGTCGAGGTCCAGTCCGTCCACCGCATAGTCCATTTTCAGGTTGCCGGTTTCGGGAAGTCCTTCGCCCAACAGCACGGTGCGGTTGTCCGTCCAGCTGGAGTAGATGGCCGTCCGGACCGGTTTTTTCTGCGCTTTGGCGATGCGGAAGATCGTCCAGTAGTTGTAGTCGGGTTTGGGCGAGTTATCCCACACGTTGTGCTTGTTGGCCCATGTCGCGGTCAGCGCGCTGGCGTATCCCACGGCCGATATGGTCGGCGTCTGGTCGTAGCGGCCCACCGTGCCGCCGCAGAAAGCCCGCGAGTAGGCGCCCTGTGCGGCGATTTCGTAAATGGCGGGCGGAGCGAGCCGCTCGATCATGTCGGCGGGAATGCCGTCCACGATGATGAAGACCGCCTTTTTCGTTTTGGCAGGGAAAGCCGCCAGCGGAACGAGGATGGCCAACAGGGCCAGTCGAATGAAGATTCTGCGTGTCATGGTTCGTTATGCTTGAGTTTTGGGTTATGTCGGTTGCGTATCGGGCCGGTCCGGAGGACGGCGAACATTGGCGCCGTTTCCCGTCCTATTTTCCTGTCGTGCGGCCCGGGTAGACCTTCAGCGCTTCGGCGAGGCATTCGGCGGCGGCGACGAGGTCTTTGCGGTCGATGACATAGGCGATTCGGATTTCGTCGTGTCCGAGGTAGCACGAGGCATAAAAACCCGTGGCGGGCGCTACCATGACCGTCTGTCCCTTGTATTCGAACTCTTCGAGCAGCCACTGGGCGAAACGCTCGCTGCTGTCGATGGGCAGCTTGACGATCGAGTAGAACGATCCTTTCGGCTTCGGGCAGTAGACGCCCTCGATGCGGTTCAGCGCTTCGACGATGCAGTCCCGCCGGGCGGCGTATTCGTCGTGTACCTCTTTGAAATAGCTGGCGGGCGCATCCAGCGCGGCTTCGGCAGCCACCTGTGCCAGATAGGGCGGACACAGACGGGCCTGGCCCATTTTCAGCGCGGCGTCGATGATGTCCCGGTTGCGCGAGACGAGCGTGCCGAGCCGGACGCCGCACATGCTGTACCGTTTCGACACGGAGTCGATCATCACGACGTTGCGTTCCATGCCTTCGAGGTTCATCACCGAAAGGCAGCGCGTGCCGTCGTAGCAGAATTCGCGGTATACTTCGTCGGCCATCAGGAACAGGTCGTGCCGCAGGACGATGTCGCGCAATTGGCGGTATTCCTCTTCGGAGTAGACGTATCCGGTGGGATTGTTCGGGTTGCAGATCAGCACGGCTTTGGTGCGCGGGGTGATGAGCCGTTCGAACTCCTCCATGGGCGGCAGGGCGAAGTCGTTGTCGATCGTCGAGGAGATGGGCTTGATATTGACGCCGGCCTCCATGGCGAAGCCGTTGTAGTTGGCGTAGAAAGGTTCGGGAACGATCACCTCGTCGCCCGGGTTCAGGCAGATGGTCATGGCCATGAAGATCGCTTCGGACCCGCCCACGGTGATGACCATGTCGTCGGCCGTTACGTCGATGTCCACGCTGCGGTAGTATTCTACCAGCTTTCTGCGGTACGACTCGTTGCCGGCCGAGTGGCCGTATTCGAATACTTCGTCGTGCACGTTGCGCACGGCTTCCACCGCTGCCTGCGGCGTGCGGATGTCGGGCTGGCCGATGTTCAGGTGATAGACCTTCACGCCGCGCCGTTTGGCGGCTTCGGCATAAGGTACGAGTTTACGGATAGGGGAGGGCGGCAGATAAATCCCCTTGTCGGACAAATTAGGCATGCTATACAAATATTAAGTCCCTGCAAAGCTATAAATATATTTTTATAGTACCTTTGTTCCGATGAAATTAATGAACGTACCGAAGAAAACCGCGGTTCAGGGTGTCGTCGCGATCGTCGTGATCGGAGCCTTGCTCGGCCGCGATTATCCCCTCGCGGGACGCATCGTCTCGATGTGCGCCGTGGGCGGGTATCTGCTGCTGGTGGGACGTCGTGCGCTGGGATACCTGCTCCGTTTCGCTTCCGTGACCGGCGAACGGAAGGTCCTGGCGCTGACTGCGCTCGGCATGTCGGGCGTTTTCGTCCATGCCGCCGTCGCCGGACGGATCTCCTATTTCCCGATCGTGTTGTTGCTTGCGGTCGATTATTTCGTCTACGATCGGCACGAGAAGGGAAACTCGTAGGCCTTTCGCGAAGAATTTCGATGAAAAATGAAGTTTTTTCGCCGAAAAATTTGCAGGCAAATAGTTTTTGCTTATCTTTGCACC
>UROX01000112.1 GCA_900549685.1 uncultured Alistipes sp. | reverse complement strand
ATTTTAGCGATGATTTTAACGAGGGTGGCAGGTAATCGGAGATAGCGAATGGGACAGGCCCGTTACCGGCGGAGGTCGCGGAAAAAACAGTCCATCAGTTCGGTACATTCTGCCGCCAATATACCTCCCCGCACCTTCGTCTTGGGGTGGAACGGCGAGGGCGAGAGGCGTCCCGCTCCCCGCTTGGGATCGTCCGCTCCGTAGACGACTTCGCCGATCTGGCTCCAGAAACAGGCTCCTGCACACATCGTACAGGGTTCGACCGTCACATACAGCCGGCATTCGTTCAGGTATTTTCCGCCCACGGCTCCGGCTGCGGCCGTGATGGCCTGCATCTCGGCATGGGCCGTCGCGTCGGACAGCGTCTCGACCAGATTGTGTCCCCGGCCCACGATCCGCTCGCCGAATACGACGACCGCACCGATCGGTACTTCGCCCGCATCGAATGCTTTCCGTGCCTCGGTCAATGCCAGCCGCATGAACTGTTCGTCTTTCTTTGTCGTTTCTTCCGTCATGTCCGGTTCTTTTTTCGATTTCGTACCCGGAGGCCGGAATGCCTTTCGGGGCGTTCCTGTTTTCACGGGCCGGACAAAAATACGAATTGTCCGGCGTTTTTCCGCTCCGTTTGTTCGCCGGAGTCCGGATTCGGAAGGGACGGTTCTCGATGTGTGCCCGACAATGGGGACTTCCGGCCGACCCCGATGCTTCCTGTCGAGAACAGCCGGGGGCGGGTTCCGGACTCCGGCAAGATCTTTGTCTGTGCCTTCTTTACATTTCGTGAATCAAAACATGCAAACCGTCAGGCCTATGAAACGAATCGCTATTTTGTCGTCCAGTGTCCGTGCCGGGCGACTGAGCCACAGGGTAGCTCTCTATCTGGACCGGTATTTCGAACGGACCGGCCTCGCTGCGAGAGAGGTGCTCGACCTCAGACATTACGATTTTCCGTTGTTCGACGAACGTTTCGCTTTTCAGGCGAATCCTTCGGAGCGTTTGTTCGATTTTACCCGGCGCCTTTTCTCGGCGGACGGAATCGTGATCGTCTCTCCCGTTTACAATGCCGATTTCCCGGCTTCGCTGAAAAATGTGATCGACCTCTATGCCGAAGAGTGGGTCGGCAAACCGGTGGCCATCGTATCGGTCACTTCGGGACAGGTCCCGGGCATCGCTACGGTACAGAAGCTCCAGACGTTGTTGATGAAGCTCGAAGCACGGGTCGTTCCCGGCCTTTGTACGATCATTTCGGTCGGAGAAAATTTCGACAAACAGGGTATCGCGCGCTCTCCCGAACAGATGGATGCGCTCGTGGAACCTACGATCGGCGCGTTGCTGGACACGATCGGGTGTACGTGCGGATCGGAGGAGGCTGTGCCGGCTTTGCTCTGACGTGCTTCCCGGAACATTTCTTCTGGGAACGTATGGCGGACCCGTATCCCCGGAGGGGAAAGCCGCTCCGGCGGTATCCGTTCCCTCGGGGTGAAAAGCATAAAGGTCGGACCGCCGGATGGGCGGGGTGCGGACCGGTTCTCCGGGATGCGGCTACGACAGATCGGCCTCGCGACGAACGTAATCGAGCAACCCTTCGCAGGCGTCTTCCAGCAGGTCCAGTACCCGTTCGAAACCGGCGGCTCCGCCGTAATACGGATCGGGCACTTCCGTTTCGTCGTGCTGCGTGCAGAAATCGGTCATCCGTCGAATTTTCGTCCGGCAACCTTCCCGGGGTGCTTTGCGCTCGAGATCGCGGATGTTCGAGTCGTCCATACCCACGATCAGATCGAACCGGTCGAAATCCCGTTCCGTGACGGGGCGGGACACCGACGTGAGGCGGTAGCCCCGGTGGGCGGCATGCCGCGCCATGCGGGCGTCGGCTCCTTCGCCTGCGTGGTAGCCGCTGATGCCGGCCGAGTCGATTCCGATGCGGTCTTCGAACCCGGCCCGTTCGACTGCGCTGCGGAAAACGGCTTCGGCACTCGGCGAACGGCAGATGTTGCCGAGACAGACGAAAAGGACATTGTATGTTTTTTTCTCTTCCATTGTTTTTGCGATAAGAAGCGAGCCGCCGAGACGGGTCGCGGTTTACGATGCCCTAAAGATAGGAAAAGGGAATGAAAATTCCGGAAAAACACCGACAGAAAGTGTTTGCGACATGTCCGTCGCACGGTCGTGTGCTTTTAGTGCGCCTCCGTTCGTAGGTTGCGATTCGACCGTTGTCGGCCGGATCTTCGGAGTGATCCCGTACTGCCGCCGGGTTTTTCGTGCCGCGCTATGAGATTCTGCCTCCGCCGGGACGATTTGAGTGCGCAGTCTATAACCTGCGTTCGGAGTTGAAAATTGCGTTCGGCCTCTTCGTTCTGTGTGAAAGTATGTAATCGCCGGTCGTATTCTTTCTTTTTTCGGTCGGAGTGGAGGCTCCGGTTCGTTGCGGGAGGGCAGGGCTTGTTCGACGGTTTTCCGTTTGCGGGGCAGGTGTTCCGGAAGCAGGTTTGTGACAGCTGAGGAAAAACGACGGAGGAGAAAAACAAATGTGTTTTTCTCCTCCGTACTTTCGCCCGGAATCCGGGCTATCGGAAGCCAGTTTCGTTTCGGGAAATCAGTAGCGGGTGAAATCCAGCGGACGTCCCGCGTAGAAATCGAGAATCTTGCTGCGGAACAGGAATTCGAATTTGGCCTGTACGAGTTCCGATTCGGATTTTTCCATCCGCGTCTTGGCATCGTTGAAGTCGAAGATCGTGGATTTCCCGGCCGCGGTTTTCTCTTCCTGGTAGCGGAACGCTTCGCGGGCGGCTTCGAGCGATTTGGTCGCCGACACGTATTTTTCGTAGGCCGCGTCGGCGCTGTAATAGGCCTGTTCGATCTCCTTGCGCAGGTTGCGCTCGGCCTCGACCAGTGCCAGTTCCTGCGTCAGAATGCCGATCCGGGCCGAACGGATGTTGTTTCGCGTGGCGAAGCGGTTGAAGATCGGGATGTTGGCGGACAGACCGATGTATTCGCGGCTGTTGTTCTGCAGTTGATGGAAATACCCCCTCGGAATGGGTGACAAGGTGTCGCTCGGAAGGATAGGAGTGGAAGAAACGTTGCCCTCTTTTTTATCGTTCCGAAAGGAGTGATAATAGTTCGTAGAGTACCCCCCGCTGAGCGATATTTGCGGGTAGCGTGCGGCTTTGGCTGCCAACAGGCTTTTCTTGCTGCTTTCGAGTCTCGCCTTTTCCGCCATGATGCCCGGACGGTTCTCGACGGCATAGTCGTAGATGCTTCCGGGCGTTTTCTGCCGTTCCGTGCCGTCGATGACCGTTCCGTCCAGATCGGGAACCCGGATGTCGAATCCTTCGGCGCTTTCGCGGTTGATCGCCTGACTCAGATCGAGCAGCGAAAGGGTCAGGTTGTTGCGGCTCTGCGTCAGGTTCAGTTCGTCTTTGGCCAGCAGCGCCCGGCTTTCGAACAGCTCCGATTCGGGGCTTTTGCCGCTCTGTACCAGCGCTTCGCTGCGTTCGACCTGCTTGCGGCTCAGTTCGACCTGATCTTCGGCTACCTTGAGCAGTTCTTTGTTGAACAGCACCTGAAGGTACAGGGCCGTCACGTTCAGCGACACGTCCTCGCGGGCCTTCTCCAGATCGTGCAGGGCGGCCTGAAGGTCGAACGAACGGACCGCGATTTCGTGCTTGATGCGCATGCCGTTGAATACGACCACGCTGGCCGACGCTCCCCAATTGTTGGTAAACTGCGAGGTGTTTTCGTATCTGTTGTCCTTCCCGTTGATGATCCGGCCGAAATCGAAGGAGCCGCCTATGTTGGCATCTACCCCCGGCAGCCGGCTGTTGCGTGCCGTGTTGAGCTGTATGGCCCGGTTCTCGCTGCTGAGTTTGCGTTGCTGTACGGTCACGTTGTTTTCCACGGCGTAGCGGATGCACCGGTCGAGCGTCCATGCCGTGTCGGACGCGACGGGGTCCTGTGCTCCGGCCGCCGGCGCGAGAAGCGTCAGCGTCAGAGCGAAAAGCGATATTTTGCGTATCATCGTTTCTTGTTCGTTTTGGTTCTGCTCCGGGCAGTCGTTCGACGATTATTGTTTGTTGCCGCGAATCTTTTCGTTGCCTTCGAGGCCTTCGGTCACCTCCACGATGATGCCGTTCGAGAGACCCACGCCGATCTCCTTGCGTTCGAACGTCTGATCCGTGGCCGTCGAGTCGCTCGTGAGCAGCTGGACGTAGGACTTGTCGCCCTCGAATTCGACGGTGCTTTCCGGTACGGTCAGCACGCCGGCCCGGCGGTCGATCACGATGTCGGCGTTGGCGCTGTATCCGGCTCGGACGAACAGGTCGGCGGGAATGCGGATCGCCGCCTTGATCTCGAACATCACCACGCCGTTCTCCTCGGTTCCTTTCGGGGCGACGTATTCGAGTTCGGCATCGAGCCGGACATCCTGCAGGGCGCCGATGGAGAGTTTTACAGGCATGCCCTCGTGGAGCCGGCCGACCTCCGTTTCATCGACCTTGCCCCGGAAGATCATGTCGTTCAGGTCGGCTACCGTGGCGATCGTGGTTCCGTCGTTGAACGTGTTGGACTGAATGACCGAGTTACCCACTTTGACCGGCACGTCGAGGATCATGCCCGTGACGGTCGAGCGGATCTGCGTGTTGCTCATTTCGGCGTTCCGGCTGGCGATGCCGTTCTGTACGATCTCGAGGTTGTCCTTGGCATTCTGCATTTCCTCCTCGGCTTTCGACAGGTTCGTCTGCGACTGTTCGTACTCCTCTTTGGAGACGACGCCCGACTCGAACAGCTCCTTGACCCGTCCGAAGTCGCGCTGCGTCTGCTCCAGATTGATCCGGGCTACGTTCACCCTCGATTCGGCGCTGTTGAGCGTTGCCATTTCGGGAACGACTCTCACCTTGGCGATCACCTCGCCCTGGCGGACCAGTTCGCCGGCTTCCTTATAGACTTCGGAAACGATGCCCGAGATCTGCGGCTTGATGGCCACCTCGTCGCGAGGCTCGACCTTGCCGGTGGCCACGGCCCGTTTTTCGATCGTATCGACATGCGGGGTGACGATCGCGTAGATTTCCTTCACCGGACGCGTCTTGTTCCACAGGAAAACGAACGTCCCGACGAGAGCGGCGAGAAAGAGCACGCCCAGAGAGATTTTCAGAACCTTTTTCATATTTCAAATTTAAGCGTTGGTTAGCGTTTTATGTTTTTATTCCTCGCGGATGGCATCCACGGGTTTGATGCGCATGGCCCGGTTGGCGGGGATGATGCCCGCGAGCAGGCTGCCCACGACCAGTACGCCGGCCGATAGAATGCCGGTGCCGAACGGTATCTGCCACGAGACGGCCGGTTCGCCGCTGGCCGCCGCGCCGGCCGCCGTCACCGAATCGACGACCGACAGCACGCCCACGCCGGCGGCGAGTCCCAGCACGCCGGCGATGAAGGTCAGCACGAAACTCTCGCTCATGATCTGCGATATGATGACGCGGGGTTTGGCCCCCAGCGCCCGGCGGACGCCTATTTCCTGCGTCCGCTCGCGGATAACCACGAGCATGATGTTGCTTACGCCCACGATGCCGGCCAGCAGCGTGCCGATGCCGACGATCCATATGAGCAGCGAGATGCCCAGAAAGAGCTTCGACATCTGCTCGAACTGTTCGCCCACGTTGAATCCTCCGATGGCCTTGGTGTCGTCGGGCGAGATGTAGATGTGCCGGGCGATGATGGTCGATTTGCTGTCCGTTTCCAAGTCTTTTACCGGGATGTCGTCGTATCCGGTGATGGCCAGTCCGCCGAATTTGTCGCCCATGTTATAGAGTCTTTGCAACGTCGAGAACGGAACGATGACCGTGTTCTCGTCGTCGCTGAAGTGGATGTTGGCGCTGGTGGGTTCGTATACGCCGACGACCGTCATGTACATGTCGTTGAGCCTGATCTGGGTGCCTACGGGATTCTCTCCTCCCGGAAAGAGGTCTTGCCACACCTGCTTCCCGATGACGCATACCTTGCGTTCCTGAATCATGTCCAGCTCGTTGATATAGCGTCCGTAGCGGATGAACTGCGGATTGATTTTCTGGAAGTCGGGCATGTAACCCATGACCTGATACGTGCCCTTGTGGTTCGCGTGGCTGAAATTGTATTGGGCGCCCCAGATGATTCCCGAGGCATATTTCACTCCGGCTTCTTTCTTGATGGCGTCGATGTCTTCGTTCTCGAAACTCCAGTAGCGTCCCGCGCGGAATCCGTTGTAGGGGATGCCCGTCGAGTTGGTGAAGAAAAAACAGGTGTTGGTCGCCATGTTGCCCGCGTTCAGACGGATCTTGCGTTCGAGACCCAGTCCGGCTCCGGTCATCGCCACGAGCATGAAGATGCCCCAGAACACGCCGAAAGCGGTCATGATGCTGCGTTTGCGGTTCCGGGCGATCGTCGCCCAGATCTCTTCCCAACGGTCCAAATCAAACATTTTTTTGCGGGTTTATTTGTTAAAACGCAAGGCGTCGATCGTTTTGAGCCGGGCGGCCCGGCGTGCGGGTACATATCCGGCGATCACGCCGGCGACGACGAGTACGATTGTCGCCGTTATCACGACCGGCAGGTCGAGCGTGGGGTTTTTGAATGTGGAGAACGAGTCGGCGGGCGCTGCGGCGGCCGACCGTTCCATGAAGAAATTGACCAGCTCCATCAGCCCTACGCCGGCCACCATGCCGACGTATCCGAAAAAGGCCGTGACGACGACCGCTTCGACCAGAATCAGCCGTACGACCGACGAGGGACGGGCGCCCAGCGCCTTGCGGATGCCGAACTCGGCTGTCCGCTCGCGCACCGTGACGAGCATGATGTTGCTTACGCCCACGATGCCGGCCGTCAGCGTGCCGATGCCGATGATCCAGACGAACATCGTGATACCGTTGAAGATCATCATCGTCTGCATGTACTGGAGTAGCCGGTCCCATATGTAACAGGCGCTCTGGTCCTCGGGATCGAACGAGTGTCGTGCGGCCATGTCTTTGCGCAGTTCCGCCTCGAAGGCCTCGCTCTGTTTCTTGTCGTCGATTCCGTCCAGCGTGAACACGATCTGCCCGATGTTCTCGCTGCCGCCCTGATAGGTCTGCTGCAACGTGGAGAGCGGCAGGTAACATCTCGCGTCGTTGCCCCAACTGCGGACCTTGCACAGGCCGATGACCGTATAGACCATTTTGTCGAGCACGATCTCGCGTCCGATTCCGCTCTGTCCTCCGAACAGCGCGTTCGCGGCGGTCTGGTCGATGACGATCACTTTGCGTCTCTCCTTGATATCCATTGCATTGATGAAGCGTCCTTCCTGCAGCTTGATCCCTTCGATGGCGGCATATTCCGGCGATACGCCGTTGAGGCTGGCTTTGGTGTAGTTCTTTCCGTAGGAGAGTTCGCTGCCGTAGTGTCCGGCATGTGCGGCGATGTCTCCGATTTGCGGGAAGGTGCGACGCAGGGCCGCCGTGTCGCCGCCTTTCTGGTAGATCGCACGGCCTTTTTCATACCCTTTGTAAGGCATGGATGTGTGACCGCCGTAGGTCGCCATCGAATTTTGGGTCCGGTCGCTGAAATTAGACATCACGCCGTTCTTGAGTCCGTTGCCCGAACCGAGCAGCACGATCAGCATGAAGATGCCCCATGCGACCGAAAAGCCCGTCAGAAACGTCCGGAGTTTGTTGCGGCTGGCCGAGGCCATGATTTCCTGAAAAAGTTCTCTCATCGTCCCGTCTGCATTTCGGTGATCGAACCGATCAACCCGTCCTTGATGCGAATGATTTTGTCCGTCTGTTCGGCGATGCTCTCTTCATGCGTCACGAGGACCATCGTCATGCCGCTGCGGTTCACCTCCCGGAGCAGATCCATCACCTCCTGCGAGGTCTTGCTGTCCAGCGCCCCGGTCGGTTCGTCGGCCAGAATGATGCGGGGACGGGTAATCAGCGAGCGGGCGATGGCCACGCGCTGTTTCTGTCCTCCTGACATCTCGTTGGGCATGTGCGTGGCCCAGTCGCGCAGGCCCAGCCGGTCGAGGTATTCGAGTGCCATGGCATTGCGCTTGCGGCGCGAGATTCCCTTATAATAAAGAGGCAATGCCACGTTCTCCATCGCATTTTTGTAATTGATGAGGTTGAAAGACTGGAAGATGAATCCGATCAGGTTGTTGCGATACTCGGCCGCCCGAGTCTCCGACGGGTTTTTGATGAGTTGCCCGTTGAGATAGTAGTTGCCGCTGTCGTAGTCGTCCAGGATGCCCAGGATGTTGAGCAGCGTGGACTTACCCGAACCGGAAGCTCCCATGATCGAGACCAGTTCCCCTTCGCCGATTTCGAGATCGATCCCTTTGAGCACATGCAGCGGCGAACCGTTGTTGTAGGTCTTGTTGATGTTTTCCAGTTTAATCATCTTCGTATCGCTTTTCGAGCCTTTCGGACCGCTCCGGTCCCGTTCCGTGGTTTGCGCGTTCGGACGGAAG
>UROX01000111.1 GCA_900549685.1 uncultured Alistipes sp. | reverse complement strand
GAGGCGACACCCGAACCGATCGGAAGAGAATGGCTCGGTTCCCGGGTGGATTCCCTCGCAAAAGGATTCACCGAAATCAGTGACACGCTCATCAATGACATCCCCCTGCGAATCTATATTCCCCACAATGCAGAAATGTCCCTGCATATCGGGCGGATGAATCAACAGGATACGTCGGTAATATATACGGCCCAGGCCGCCGATGTACGCGCAGACAACGGAGGCATCGTCGGAGCTTTTGTACTGAAGGGAACCCCCCGTGCGTGGGGCTTGTCCAAAAAAGGATTTTGTGCATCCATTGATGGAGTGGTAACCGTGGGGGTTGCAGAAAACTCCCCCTTGTTTGAAGAGGCGACGGAGAAGGAGGGTTATTTTTTCCGTCAGTATCCGCTGGTCGACAACAGACAACTCGTTGAAAACGCACTCAAAGGAAAAGCCATCCGCCGGGGGATTTGCGACCGTATGGGTGAGATCTTCATGGTAGAGACCGGGACTCCCGAATCGTTACATGACTTTGCACAGGCATTGGTTGATCTGGGAGTCGATCATGCAGTCTATCTGGTCGGTTCGTCCGCCTACGGTTGGGCCATCGACCAGGAGGGCATCCGTCATGAGTTTGGCGATAACAACTATTATACCGGCCGCCGACGCATGCCCAAAAATACGAGCTACATCGTCTGGAGAAGGAAATAGGGCATAGGCAGGCAAGACCAAATCGCTCGCATCGGCACACTTCGTACACCAATATATAGGTTTCGTACAGTTCGGGGCAAATGTCCGGACTGTACGATTTCTTTTTGTCAATTTTGTATGTGCAGCAACAAGGACAAACCATCAAAAACACATACAAAAGATGAGAAAAACGCTACTACGACTGCTCGCTGTGACAATAGCGGCATCAGGTTTGGCTGCCTGCGCCTCCGAACCGATGACTACACAGGAGGCCACCCGCTGGATTGCCGCCTACACGCCTGAACAGATCGACATGGCATCAAGGATCCGGATCGAAGCGACCGACTCCCTGCTGGCCCAGCTGGACACCCTGCGTCCGCTGGAAAAGGCATTCCGCTTCTCCCCCTCGATTCAGGGCGAGGCCGTGTATGCACAGGGCGGTCGGTATCTCGAATTCAGGCCCCGTCCCGGCGCCTTGAAGCCGGAAGAGAGCTATCGCTGTCATCTGGACATGGCGGCGCTGACGGGTATCGACACGCTGAAGGAGTTTGCATTCGAATTCCGGGTGGCTCGCCGCGAGGTCAAATTCAAGGAGGTTCGGGTCCGGATTGATCCGACAAACGGAGGAATGGTTCAGATCGAGGGTATTCTGAAATTCAGTTTCCAGCCCGGCCGTCTTTCGCCCGACAACTCACGGCTGAACTGCCGGGGACAGCGGGCTGTTTCACAGATCCAGCCGACAGCCGATGCCCGGCAATACACCTTCCGCATCTCGGAAGTCCGACGGCAGGAGAAGGATTCCGAGCTGGAGATCGAATACGACGGCGCAACAGAGGGGTGTAACAAAATCGCGACGAAAGTTGTGATTCCCGGTCAAGCCGAGTTCAAACTGCTGGGGGTCGAACGACACCAGACCGTACAGCCCTGTCTGGAGTTGGAGTTCAGCGACCCGCTCGACGCCTTGCAGGAGTTGGACGGGCTTGTTACGATCGACGGGATCGAATCCCTTCGCATCGAGCGCAGCGGAAACCGGGTCCGCATCTTTTATCCGAATAACGGGCTAAGGGATCTGGTGCTGCGGCTCTCCGAACTGATCCGCTCCGAGGACGGCCGGAGATTGCAGACCGAGGTCGTGCAACACCTGGAGCAGGAAGTACTCCCTCCGGCCGTCGAGATTCCCATCAACGGGACGATTCTTCCCGACAGCCGGAATCTTTCGCTGCCGTTCCGGGCCGTCAATCTGGCCGCGGTGGATGTCGAGGTGGTCAAGATCTATGCCGACAACGTGCTGACCTTTCTGCAGGAGAGCGAAATGGAGGAGACCTACGAGCTGCGCCGGGTCGGACGGCTGATCTACCGGCAGACCGTCCGGCTGGACAAAGACCCGTCGCTGGACCTTCACCAATGGCAGAACTTCTCGGTCGATCTGAATCACCTTTTCCGGCAGGAACGGGGCGCAATCTACAACATCCGGCTCTCGTTTCGCCAGGCCTATTCGCTTTACGACCGAGTCCAGGCAGCCCCGTTCGAAGTACAGAACGGTCTGACCCTATCGGACAAGGAGACCTGGGACAAACCCCGCGCCTATATCGGACGCCGAGCCCCGGATTATGACTGGGGTAAGTACGAATGGCGGGAGAGCGATGACCCGACGAAAGAGAGCTACTACATGTCGACGGCGCACATGCCCGAATACAATCTGGCCGCCTCCAATCTGGGGCTGATTGTCAAACGGGCGGACTCCGACCGCCTGTGGTGTACGGTCTCGGACATCATGACCGCCTCGCCGCTCGCCGGGATTCGCGTAACGGCCTACAATTTCCAGTTGCGGGAGATCGGCTCGGCCTGCACCGACGAGCAGGGTTTTGCCGACTTCCGCACGGACGGGAATCCCTTCGTCATTACGGCATCCGACGGTGTATCCACCACGTTTCTGAAGATCAACGGCGCGTCAGAGCTCTCGACAAGCCGGTTTGATGTCGGCGGCAAAAAGACCCCGCAAGGGATCAAAGGCTTTATCTATGGCGAACGCGGAGTCTGGCGGCCGGGGGACGAGATATACCTCACACTGATCGTCGAGGACAAGCAGCATGCCCTTCCGGCCAACCATCCCGTGACGATGGAGCTCCATACCCCGGGCAAACAGCTCTACGACCGGCAGACGCTCACCCGCAGTGTCGACGGCATCTATGTCTTCCGGACAAAGACGGCCGAGGATGCACCGACCGGACAATGGGATGCCCGGTTCAAGGTGGGCGGGCAGACGTTCCACCACACCGTCCGCATAGAGACCATAAAGCCCAACCGGCTGAAGATCCATATATCTTCTCCGGAGATACTGCGCGGCGCATCGGATGCAGAGATCGGTCTCGACGCCCGTTGGCTGACCGGCCCCGTCGCAGCCGGGTTGCAGGCAAGCGTCGGGATGTCGCTCTTCACGGATCCGCACCCGTTCGAACGTTACGACGACTACCGGTTTGCCAATCCGCTCTACGCGTTTTCGTTTTCCAGACACGACCTGCTCTCCGGCAGGCTGGACTCCCTGGGGCAAATCACGAAGCAGATCCGCATTCCGGCGACCCAGCAGACTCCCGGAGTGCTGCAGGCCAATCTGATCGCCCGCGTGGCGGAGGCCGGAGGCGATGAGAGCATCACCTCCCGTTCGGTCCGCTATTCGCCCTACGAGGCTTACGTGGGGATCAGGCTGGGTGATCGGGAGTTCGAAACCGATTGCGACCTGCATTTCCCGGTTGTCGCAGTCGATCCCGATGGAAAGCCCCTCGATTCGCGCGAGCTGGAATACAAGATCTATCGCCTCGACTGGAGCTGGTGGCAGGAGGGGTCGGCCGCGGAGTTAAGCCGCTATGTCCAGAGCGAGTCCGCCCGGACGGTGGCTTCGGGACGATTGAAAACCTCGGCGGGCAAAGCCGAGATTCCCTTCCGGATCGACTATCCCGCATGGGGCAAATACCTCGTTTTTGTCCGCGATATCGGGAGCGGCCACGCCTCGGGCGGGGAAATCTACATCGACTGGCCCGACTGGCGCGGGCACTCGGGCAAGAGCGATCCAACGGCCGCAACCATGCTCTCGTTCGCCCTGGACAAGCGAAACTACGAAGTCGGCGACCTGGCAACGGTCTATCTGCCCCGATCGTCGGGTGGGAGGGTGCTTCTCTCGGTGGAAAACGGGTCACGCGTGCTGTCGCGCCGCTGGGTGCGTCTGTCGGACAAGGAGGAGACGGCCCACAGGCTGCGGATAACCCGGGATATGGCGCCCAATTTCTATGTGCACGCCACCTTGTTGCAGCCGCACGCCCAGACCGTAAACGACCTGCCGATCCGGATGTACGGCGTGGAGGGAGCCGAGGTCATTGACCGTCGCACGATTCTTCACCCGCAGATCGAGGTCGCTGATGAGATCCTTCCCCAGCGGGAATTTGCGATCCGGATCCACGAACGCGACAACAAGCCGATGAGCTACACGCTGGCCATCGTGGACGAGGGGTTGCTGGACATCACGGCATTCAGGACCCCGCAGCCGTGGCAGGCCATGAATCGCCGCGAGGCACTGGGCATCCGCACCTGGGACATGTACGACGATGTCATCGGTGCATACGCCGGAAAGTTCACCTCGATATTGAGTGTCGGCGGGGACGAGGCCATCCGCGAGGCCGCCGGCAAGGAGAAACGATTCAACCCGGTGGTGAAGTTTCTCGGACCGTTCACCCTGAACGGCGGGACGAAAACCCACCGGATCACGCTGCCGATGTACGTCGGATCGGTCCGCGTGATGGTGGTCGCAGCCCATGCCGGCAGTTACGGAAGTGCCGACAAGACGGTGACGGTCCGCTCACCGCTGATGCTGCTGCCAACGCTGCCCCGGGTGCTTGCGTGCGGCGACCGGGTTCGCCTGCCGGTGAATCTCTTTGCTTCGGACGAGGCGCTGGGCGACATCCAGGTAAACATCGAGACCGAAGGTCCCGTTGCCGTCGTCGGAAGCCGTTCCCGAACACTGCACTTCGCCTCCGCCGGAGAAAAGATGGTCGATTTCGAGCTGTTGTGCGACAGGCAAAAAAGCGGACAGGCGAAAATCCGCATCTCGGCACGGGGCGGCGGGCATTCGGTGAACGAAACACTCGCCATCGAAGTGCGGAATCCGCAGCCGCTGGTTACAACGGTAGAAAGCCGAAACGTACAGGGCGGTGCGAGCGACCGGTTCTCATGGCGGGGGCTGGAAGATGGGAGCGTCCGCATGGAGATCGCAACGATACCGTCCATCCCTTTCAGTGGCGTCTTCTCCTTTGTGGCCGATTACGGGCACTTCTGCACCGAACAGCTCTCGGCGAGGGCCATGTATCTGCTTTATGCCCGGCGGTTTCTGCACGAGAACGAGCAACATCAGGCTGAAGAGGCGTTACCCGACATCTTGAAAAACATCCTGTTCCGCCAGCTTCCCAACGGCGGATTCGCCTATTGGCCGGGATACTCCGATGCCCACCCGTGGGTTACCTCCATGGCCGGGGAGGTGATGGTCGAAGCCCGCCGGCAGGGGTTTGCCATCGACCGGAAGGCGATCGATCGCTGGGCCACCTATCAGAAAACGGCAGCGCGCGATTACCGGCACACGACGGTCTGTGCGGCCGATCTGGTACAAGCCTATCGGCTTTACACGCTGGCATTGGCCGGGGAACAGCCTTCGGCCGCCATGAACAGACTGCGGGAATCCCGGAATCTGTCGCGGCAGGCACTGATGCGTTTGGCGGCCGCCTATGCAGTTTCGGGCCGGGGCGACGTCGCGACGAAACTGCTCGAAAAAGCCGACGAGGCCCCCCGGATCCCCGGCAACTATGAGACCTTTTACAGTCCGCTGCGCGATCTGGCCATGGAGGTCGAGACCTGGGCGCTGCTCGGAGAGGGCAATCGGGCGGCTGCGGCAGCCCGTGATCTGGCGGACAAGTTCGCACCAACGAGCTGTTCGACCCAGGAGATCGCTTTTACGAGTGCGGCCATGAGCCGACTGACCGACCTGATGACACCCGGCAGCAAGGAGGTCGTCATCCGTACGTCCGACGGAAAGGCGCAGACTCTCCGCAACATGCAGGGGATCGAAAAGATGGAGCTGCCGGCCGCAGCGGGAAGTGTCACCCTCGAAAACCGCGGCCGCGAGGCCGTCTGTGTGTCGCTGACAGCTTCGCGGCGTCCGGCCACCGACGAGATCATCCCGGCTTCGGCAGCGGGGGTCACCATCACCGTCCGATACACGGACCTGCATGGGCAGGGGATCGAGGTTGCGAAGCTGCAGCAGGGGCAGGAGTTTCTGGCCCGCATCGAGGTCCGGAAGCGCGGGAACGACTCCGAGTCAATGGCGCTGACCCTGGCCGTACCGTCGGGCTGGGAGATCTGGAACGAGCGGCTGATGAATGAAACCGCCACCGGGGATCTCAAACACCTGGATATCCGCGACGACCGGATCTGCTGGTACTTCGGGTTGAAGGCGGGTGAAACTCGGGAGTTTGTTGTCCGGTTGCGTGCTGCCTGGTGCGGAGAGTTTGTCCTGCCGGCAACCGTGTGTGAGGATATGTACGACACATCCTGCCGGGCCGTGCTGTCGAATCGTCGTGTCAAAGTGGTAAAATGAGGCGCAAACTGAAATATGCAGCAGCCACAGCGGCAGGAGTTCTCCTGCTGCTGTGGCTCTTTTGTCTGCCGCGCGACCTCTTCGAGGGAACCACCTATTCGACGGTTGTGACCGACCGAAACGGTGCGTTGCTCGGTGCGAGGGTCGCCGATGACGGGCAATGGCGCTTCCCGCCACGCGACACCTTACCCGAGAAGTTCGTAAAGGCGCTCGTCGAGTTCGAAGACCGCACCTTTTTCGACCATTGCGGCGTCAGTCCGCGGGCGTTGGTGCGTGCCGCGATCCAGAACATCCGCAACGGTCGCATCGTAAGCGGAGGCAGCACGCTGACCATGCAGGTCATCCGCCTCTCGCGACAAAAACCGCGGACGTTGTGGCAGAAACTGGTCGAAACATGCATGGCCACACGGCTGGAGCTACGCTGCTCGAAAGAGGAGATACTGCGTCTGTATGCCGCCCACGCCCCGTTCGGAGGCAACGTCGTCGGCATCGATGTCGCCATGTGGCGGTATCTGGGAAGTGACCGGACCGAATTGTCGTGGGCCGAAGCCGCCACACTCGCCGTGCTGCAAAATGCGCCTTCCAGTATCCATCTGGCCAGGAACCGCGATCAGCTGCTGGCCAAACGCAACCGGCTGCTGGCCCGTCTGCATGCCAAAGGCGAGATCGACGAGGAGGACTATGCGCTGGCCTTGGAAGAGCCGCTGATCGGCGAGCCTTATCCGATGCCCCAATATGCTCCGCATCTGGTGGAGTGGTACGACCGGAAGGCACACGGACAACGCACCGTGACTCACATTGATCGGGATCTTCAACACCGTATGGAGGAGGTGCTCGTGCGTTGGAACCGGGAACTGCGACAAAAGGGAATCCGGGATCTGGCAGCAATCATCGTCGAGGTGGAGAGCGGTGAGCCGGCAGCCTATTGCGGCAACAGCGATCTGTCGTTCGACCGCGATGGGAAATGGGTCGATATCGCCCGTTCGCCACGCTCGTCGGGCAGCATTCTCAAACCGCTGCTCTACGCGGCAGCTCTCGAACAAGGAACGATTCTCCCGAACTCGCTCCTGCCCGATGTCCCGATGGATTTCGGAGGGTTTGCCCCCAAGAACTTCGACGGCTCCTATGCCGGGGCCATCGAAGCCGATCAGGCGTTAGCCCTTTCGCTCAACATTCCCAACGTATATCTGTTGAAAGAGTACGGCATCCTGCGCTTTGTCGAGACGCTCCGGCAGGCCGGATTGAAAACCTTGTCACGCCCCGCAGATGAATATGGTCTTTCACTGATTCTGGGCGGAGCCGAGGTTACGTTGGTGGATATTGCAGCATGCTATGCCAAAATGGCGGCATGTTATCAGGATTCGACCCGTTATCCGAGCTTTCCGCTGCACGATCGGGTCGCCCTGTATCGTACGTTCGAGGCGATGCGCGAAGTGGTCCGTCCCGACGAAATGGATTGGCGACGGGCCAATTCCGCACAGAACATCGCCTGGAAAACAGGGACCAGTTACGGATCGCGTGATGCGTGGGCAATCGGACTAACTCCCAAGTATGTTATCGGAGTATGGGCCGGAAATGCCAACGGAAGCGGCGTTGCCGACCTGACCGGAGCCCGCATCGCGGGCCCCGGTCTGTTCGAACTGTTCGGGCTATTGCCGGAATGCGGATGGTTTGAGGAGCCCGGAGATGAAGAGGGTATGATCCGATCGGTATGCAGCCATTCCGGGTATCCGGCCGGTCGCTTTTGCCCGGAGACGCAGACAGAATTGTTGCCCAAGGGGGCTACCGCGTGCCGTCCCTGCCCCTATTGTCGCGAAGTGCCCCTCTCGCTGGATGGCGGGCGGCAGGTCGTGGATCGCAGCAAGCCCGTCCGCCTGAAGAGTCGTTTCGTCCTGCCGCCGATAATCGAACATTTCTACAAACCGCTCCATCCCGAATATAGGGCGTTGCCGTCCTTGAAACAAGGTCCCGGGACAGATCCGACCACCACGATGCACTTCATCTATCCGGCCGACGGGAGCATCATCTCGCTACCACGACAATTGGACGGCTCGCCGGGTTCGTTTGTCGCCCGGGTCGCTCACACGAATCCAGCGACGGAGCTTTTCTGGCATCTGGACAACATCTATCTCGGTTCAACCCGTGATATCCACCAAATGACAATCGCACCAACACGCGGAGTTCACACAATTACCGTGGTCGACACTTCGGGCATAATATTGTGTACCGCGGCAATCATCATATAAAGGAAGGATCAATACAAGTTTATATTGAATGCCTCCTCGAATAATGTGAAATATTAAGGCCTAACTACAAAAATAATAATTTTCATCAAGCAGAGACCCATTTAAAAACATTCAAGTTTTACATACTATTACACATCAAATCGTTAATA
>UROX01000110.1 GCA_900549685.1 uncultured Alistipes sp. | reverse complement strand
TGTGCTGGCTTTGCCTTCCCGTCACCGGGGAGCGGCGAAAGGGTTGCAGGCGGAACTCGACCGACGTCTCCGAAACGGCGAGCCGGCATTCGAATATTTCGCCCCGACCTATGTGGAGGTCAGGGAAGAAAAAGGCGTTTGGGTCAAAACCGCCCGTCCGTTGCTTTACAATTACGTCTTTGTCCGGTCCTCGGAAAATGAGATTTATAAAATGATGTCGACGGCCGGGCTTTCGTTATACAGTTTTCTGCCGCGGGTGCGGGATGGCAAGCGCGAATATTATCCCTACCTCTCCGACGAAGCGATGGAGAACCTCCGGTGGGTGGCTCGCTCCTATGCGGACATAGTCCCGGTCTATACCCCGGAGCCGAAGCGATTGATGAAGGGCGACCGGGTGCGAATCACCGAAGGGAAATTCAAAAACGCCGAGGCTACGGTGATCTCCCAGCCGGGAGGCGGCCGGAAAGACATCATGGTCTGCGTGGAGAACTGGCTGTGGGTGCCGCTGCTGCACGTACAACCCGGACAATACGAAATCATCTCGCTCAATACGGACAATATGCACGTGTACACGCGTCTGAACAACGACCGGTTGTTCGGAGCGTTGCACGAAGCGATGCAGCGGCATCATGCGGGAGGGGCGACCTCCGAAGACCGGGCGTTGGCCACCGAAACATTGCAGCAATACGCCAACCTGCGGATGGATTCCGACGTGACGCGCTGCAAACTCTATGCGCTGCTGCTTCCGGCCTACACGATTCTCGGTGATCAGGAAGCTTGCAGCCGGATGATCGGGGAGATTCAGGGGCTGTTGCCCGCTGTCAGGGCGGAGCAGTCGCGGGCATTGCTGTCGGTTACGCTCTATGGATGCACCGACAACTGCATTTATCGCGAACAGGCGCACGGAATCGTCGACAGCTGGCGCACGGAGGAGCGTCCCAAGAAAATCAAAGCGCAACTTATCCGGCGTCTGGACGACTACGACGAATGGCTGGGACATCGCCGATAAGCGAAACGCACGAAATTATCCGAAATCATATGAACGAACCGCGGCAGGAAAGCGAGCCTTGCGGAATACGGCTGATGCGTCTGATGGAGACGCAGCTACTCGACATCATCCGTCAGGAGCATAGCAACCGCAATTGTATCCATTTGTACGGCACCGGAGAGTATTGGACCGCCTTCGAACAGTCGGCCTACCTGTTATGCCGGATTTTTCCGGGAAATGCAATTTCCGTGATAACCCATACTGCTTATCCTTTTCCCGTCGTGATGGCCAATATCCCGGACCGGGTATTGAGGGAGTATTCCAGAAGTCATATCTTCCGGCGCGACGAGGCCGATTACAAAGAATGCGTTGCTGAAGAAATAACGCCCAAGCAATATCAGATCTGGCACCGGAAAGAGGTGCAGGAATTTCAGTAATGCTCCCCATCGACGGTTTGCGGGGTTTCATGCCCGGCAATTTCAGTGCATTCCAATTGCGTCACTCTTTATAAATCAAACGTTTTCGCCTCCACATGCTTCAAGTTATCATGTCCCGTTTTGGGCTTGAAAAATACCTATCGTCACGGTATTTTTCGTCGTGGCTGATCTTGACGATCGACACGGTCGTGTCTGTAGTTTCGACCTTGATCGCCTACCTGTTGGTTCGCGGATTGTTCACGAATCCGGTTTTCACGGTATGGTACGGTTTCTGGCTGTTGGCCGGTTCGTGTGTCTTGAGCGTTTTTTCGTTCATCGTTTTCCGAACGTTCCGCAGCGTCATCCGTCATACGACGCTTCGGGAAATCTGGAAACTGGGCGGTGCGGTTCTCTTCAAGGACTTGCTGATGTTCTTCTACGTGCTTCTCCTTCCCCAAAAACCGTCTCCGCCTTATGCCGCCCTTTCCATGGGTTTCCTGCTGGACGTGCTGGTCACGCTCTTCCTTCTGCTGGCCCTTCGTCTTTGCATGATCGTCGTCTACGATCTGATCAAGCTGAAGCAGTCCCGCCGCGCGAACAGCCGTCAGGTTCTGGTCTACGGCACGGGGGACAAGTCAGTGTCTCTGGTCACGCGTCTTCAAAACTCGCCGCATTACCGCGTCGTCGGTTTTCTGACCTACGGGAAGTCCCTGCGCAAGCATACGATCGCGGAGTGCCCGGTCTACTATTTCGAGAATCAGCACAGCGTCGAATACCTGCGGGACCGAGTCGATGTCGACGCGATCCTTTTCGCCACCAATGACGATGCGCAGCAGGAGCAGGAGCGTCTGATCAGATACTGTACGGAGCAGGGGGTCAAAATTCTGATCGCCCCACCGATCGACGAGGTCATCGACGGGAAGATCATGAAGCAGTCGATCCGGGAGATCAAGATCGAAGACCTGTTAGGCCGTCCCGAGATCCGCATTTCGATGGATGAGATCATCGCCAACTTCCGCGGCAGGACGATCCTGGTTACGGGGGCGGCAGGTTCCATCGGCTCGGAGCTTTGCCGTCAGCTGGCGACGTTCGGGGTGAAGGAGCTTATCCTTTTCGACAACGGGGAGACCCCGATGCACAACCTTCGCCTGGAACTGGAGGAGCGCTATCCGGCATTGAAATTCATCCCTGTCATCGGCGACGTCCGGATTCCCGCCCGTCTGGACTTCGTGTTCCGGACGTACCATCCGCAGGTGGTGTTCCACGCTGCGGCTTACAAACACGTCCCGCTGATGGAGGAGAACCCATGCGAGGCGGTTCTGGTGAACGTCGCGGGAACGCGCAACGTCGCTGACAAGTGCATCGAATACGATGTTGAGAAGATGGTTATGATCTCGACGGACAAGGCCGTGAACCCGACGAATGTGATGGGTTGCACGAAGCGCCTTGCGGAGATCTACGTGCAGTCGCTGGGTCTGTCGATCGAGCAGGGCCGCACGCCGGGGAAGACGCGTTTCGTCACCACGCGCTTCGGGAATGTGCTGGGCTCGAACGGTTCGGTCATTCCCCGCTTCAGGGACCAGATCTCCAAGGGCGGTCCGGTGACTGTCACGCATCCGGACATTACGCGCTTCTTTATGACGATCCCCGAGGCGTGCCGTCTGGTCATGGAGGCCGCCACGATGTCGACGGGCAATCAGATCTTCGTCTTCGACATGGGCGAATCGGTTAAGATCGCGCACCTGGCGCGACGGATGATCTCCCTGGCGGGCTTCGAGCCGGAGAAGGACATCAGGATCGAATACACGGGCCTGCGTCCGGGCGAGAAACTGTACGAGGAGGTTCTGTCGAACAAGGAGAACACGCTTCCGACGACGCACGACCGGATACGTATCGCCAAGGTTCGGGAGTATGACTACGGGGAGGCCTGCGGCGTTGCCGAAGAGCTGGAGACGCTGTCCCGAAAGGTGGAGATTCCCGACATGATACGGCTTATGAAGCGGACGGTTCCCGAGTTCAAGTCGAAGAACTCGAGGTTTGAAAAATATGATAAGGAAATCTCGGAATAAACAATATTATTACTATCATGTCTGTATTTCAAGACAAAGTCCTGTTGATCACAGGCGGCACGGGTAGTTTCGGGAACGCCGTGCTACGTCGCTTTCTGGACAGTGACATTAAAGAGATCCGTATTTTCAGTCGGGATGAAAAGAAGCAGGACGACATGCGTCACATGCTTCAGAGTCCGAAGGTCAAGTTTTACATCGGGAACGTTCGCGATAAGTCGTCGGTTGATGTGGCCATGCGCGGGGTCGACTATGTTTTCGCAGCCGCGGCCCTGAAGCAGGTTCCGTCGTGCGAGTTCTTTCCGATGGAGGCCACGCACACGAACGTGATCGGCACGGGTAACGTTCTTGAATCAGCGATCGAACACGGGGTCAGTAACGTGGTGGTTCTCTCGACGGACAAAGCCGCCTATCCGATCAATGCGATGGGAATCTCGAAGGCTCTGATGGAGAAGGTCGCTATCGCCAAGGGCCGCGAGCTGGGGGAGGGCGCTCCGACGACGATCTGCTGCACGCGCTACGGCAACGTTATGGCGAGCCGCGGGTCGGTGATTCCGTTGTGGGTCGAGCAGATGATGGAGGGTAAACCCATCACGATCACGGACCCGAACATGACGCGCTTTATGATGACGCTGGACGATGCCGTGGACCTTGTGATCTACGCTTTCCAGCACGGACATAACGGAGACCTTTTTGTTCAGAAGGCTCCTGCCGCCACGCTATCGACCCTTGCCGAAGCCCTGAAGCAGACCTATGCGAAGGTTAATCCGAAATACGGCGAGACGGAGGTGAAGGTGATCGGCACGCGGCACGGCGAAAAGCTTTACGAAACGCTCGTTACACGCGAGGAGATGTCCAAGGCGATCGACATGGGGAACTATTACCGTATTCCGTGCGATACGCGGGACCTGAACTACGACAAATTCTTCACTGAGGGCAGCGAGGATGTTTCGAAGATCGAGGACTACCATTCGCACAACACGCGCCGTCTGGATGTCGAAGGGATGAAAGAACAATTGCTGCGGCTCCGCTTCGTCCGCGAGGACCTGGGGCTGATCACCCGCGCCAAGCCGCGCGACATCCGCTCGGAGTAAGCCCCCTCTCTCTTTCGAAAATGCAGGCCTTGCGTCCGGGCGTAAAACGGATTGCGATTCTTACACCTCATTTCTTTGCGGCCCGCACCTCCAGCTATGGCCGCCCCATACAAGATGAACATATTGATTACAGGAGCCTCGGGCTTCGTGGGCCGCAACCTGTGTGCCCAGTTGCGTAATATCTGCGACGGCAAGGCGAAGAATTATGCCGTTTCAGGAGACCTTACGCTCTATGAATACGATCTGAACAGTACGCCGGAAGAACTCGATGCCTATTGCCGGGATGCGGATTTCGTCTTCAACCTCGCGGGTGTCAACCGTCCGCAGGACCCTGCGGAGTTTATGAGAGGCAATTTCGGGTTCGCGTCGACGCTTCTCGCCACGCTGAAAAAACATGGCAATACCTGCCCGGTGATGATTTCGTCGTCGATTCAGGCGGCTTTGGACAATCCTTACGGCGAGTCCAAACGTGCCGGCGAGCAACTGTTGTTCGACTATGCCGAAGAGACCGGCGCGAAAGTATTGGTTTACCGTTTTCCGAATCTTTTCGGCAAATGGTGCCGTCCGAATTATAACTCGGCCGTTGCGACCTTCTGCAACAATATCGCCAACGATCTGCCGATCACGGTGAACGACCCGTCGGTGGTCATGCATCTGGTCTATATCGACGATGTGGTGGACGAACTGATCGGAGCGCTCACGGGGGGCGAACACCGCGACGGGGCTTTCTGCGTTGTTCCGACATCGCACCGGATTACTTTGGGTGCGATCGTCGATCTGCTGCATACGTTCCGGCGGATGCCCGAGACGCTGGAGGTCCCCGATACGACCAAAGACGGCTTTGCGAAAAAACTCTACGCGACGTACCTCTCGTACCTTCCGTCCGACAGATTCGCTTACGACCTGAAAATGAATGTCGACCCGCGGGGCAGTTTTACGGAGATTATCCGCACGGCCGACCGGGGGCAGTTCTCGGTGAACGTCTCCAAACCGGGCATCACCAAAGGGCAGCACTGGCACCATACGAAGAACGAGAAATTCGTGGTGGTGCACGGACACGGACTGATCCAACTTCGGAAAGTGGGCACGGATGAAAACGGGCAATTGTATCCCGTCGTCAACTACGAGGTAAGCGGTGAAAAGATACAGGTCGTGGAGATGATTCCGGGCTATACGCACAACATCGTCAACCTCTCCGATACGGAAGACCTGGTGACTTTCATGTGGTGCAACGAGTGCTTCGATCCGGCAAAGCCCGACACCTATTTCGAACCGGTAGAATAACTGCAATTCAATGAATACAATCAAACTCGACTATTCGGACGTACAGTTTGCCGGCAACGGCCAACTCAAACTGCTGATCATTGTCGGCACACGTCCCGAGATTATCCGTCTGGCGGCGGTGATCAACAAATGCCGGAAGTATTTCGATTGCATTTTGGCACATACGGGGCAGAACTACGACTACAACCTCAACGGTATCTTCTTCCGGGATCTCAAACTTGCCGATCCCGAAGTCTACATGGATGCCGTGGGCGACGACTTGGGAGCGACGATGGGCAATATCATCAACGCCTCTTACAAACTCATGGTTCAGACACAGCCGGATGCCGTGTTGGTGCTTGGCGACACGAACTCGTGCCTGTCTGTCATTGGGGCCAAACGGTTGCATATCCCGATCTTCCACATGGAGGCTGGCAACCGATGCTTCGACGAGTGTCTGCCCGAAGAAACGAACCGCCGGATCGTGGACATCATTTCGGATGTGAATATGTGCTATTCGGAACATGCACGGCGCTATCTGAACGCCTCGAACGTTGCGCCGCAGCGGACCTATGTTACCGGCTCCCCGATGGCCGAGGTGTTGCACGAGAATCTGGCGGAGATCAAATCGAGCGATATTCATCAGCGTCTGGGGCTGGAAAAGGGCAGATATATTCTTCTCTCTGCACATCGTGAAGAGAACATTGACACAGAGAAGAACTTTTTTAGTCTCTTCAATGCAATCAACGCTATGGCAGAGAAGTATGATATGCCGATTCTCTATTCCTGTCACCCGCGCAGCCGGAAGCGGCTGGAGGCGAGCGGATTTCGACTCGATGCACGTGTGATTCGGCATGATCCGCTCGGCTTCCACGATTACAACTGCCTTCAGATGCATGCTGCGGCGGTGATTTCGGACTCGGGGACGCTGCCCGAGGAGTCATCGTTCTTCCTGTCGGTGGGCCATCCGTTTCCCGCCGTCTGCATCCGCACGTCGACGGAGCGTCCCGAGGCATTGGACAAGGGGTGTTTCATCCTGGCGGGTATCGACACGAAGTCGCTCTTGCAGGCGGTGGATACGGCGCTTGGAATGGATAAGGCGTGCGATTTCGGAACACCGGTTCCGGATTACACCGATGAAAATGTCTCGACGAAGGTCGTGAAACTGATTCAGTCCTACACCGCCGTCGTTAACAAAATGGTCTGGAGAAAAGAATAACGCTTAACAATCTTTAATTTTTCCGGAATGAAATTTTCTCTGATAATCCCGGTCTATAATACGGCCGAATACCTCGCCGACTGCCTGAATTCATGTATGAACCAACACAACATGGCACTCGGTCGGGATTATGAAATCATTTGCGTGAACGATGGCTCGACTGATGATTCTGCCCGCGTTCTGGCCCGATTCGAGGGGGGGGGATTTGCGTTGTCCACCAGCAGAATGCGGGCGTAAGTGCAGCCCGGAATAACGGATTGGAACATGCACGGGGCGAATACATCTGGTTCATCGACTCGGACGATTTCATCTGTAACGATATACTGGAATCGCTTTGGTCCTATCTGCGCAAAACAGGAAGCGACGGCATACGCATCGAGAAGGTAGCAGTCGGGGCCAATGCCCATCCGCAGAGTGCTTCCATGGTTGTCAAATTGCAGGAGTCAACGGATAACCGGCAGGCATCCACGGCATTCAATTACATCGTCTCTCGGGATTATCTCATTCGACACAAGATCCGGTTCGACCGTTCGATCACCTATGGCGAAGATACATTGTGGGTCTTCTGGCTCCATTTCTTCAAAGGCGTTTTCCGGAATCTGTCTAATTGTTTCTATTTCTATCGTCAGCGTCCCGGATCAGCTGTCCATTCGACGGCGAAAGATCGCCATGCAAAGCATCTGAAAAGCATGCAGGCGATGCTCGCAACCTATCAACGGGCGCTGAACGAATACGGCGACAGATTGTCGGAGGCGGAGCGCAACCATTTGAAACACCGGATTTATTGGAGTATTCAAAACGTGTTGTTCGACGCCTTGCATGCGGCTCCCGAGGAACGTAGTCACATACTGGACGAATTGACAACGACCGGATTCTACCCCTATCCCGTGTTGTGGGGTCGATTATCCTTGAAATACGGCTGGAAAAATCTGGCAATGAATCTTATTTCGTTGTTCTTTCCTTTCAAGTCGTATTATTTGAGCATTTGCAGATGCAAAGATTTGTTAAAAAAATAAACTCGCGATGAAAGCTGAAATAAGTATAGTCATACCGATCTACAACGCCGAAAAAACGCTTCGGCGCTGTATCGACAGTGCCGTTAATCAAACTTACCGTGATATCGAGATTATACTGGTCGACGACGGCGCTACGGACAACTCCGGGAGGATTTGCGATGAATATGCGGAAAGAGATGCGAGAATCCGCGTAATACACAAACGAAACGGAGGTGTTTGCGATGCAAGAAATGCCGGAACCCAAGCCGTCACGACTACATGGCTGACTTTTGCGGAGAGCGACGACTATCTTACGCCGGATGCTTGCGAGACGATGCTTCGCGAGGCCGAAAAACATCGGGCGGATTTGGTCATGGGAGCCTATTATAAAAAAGGCGCCAACGGGGAACGGATCAAACACCTTTTTTTCGAAGACCATATCGTTTTCACGCAAACGACAATACACGACGTACTTCTGAAAAAGGTGCTCGGTTTAACGGGAAAAGAGCTGAAACTCCCCGAACAGATCGATTCGTTGTTGACCTGTTTGGCGAAACTGTTCCGCACGGACATTATCAAAGAGAACCATATCGAATGGATCGATCGCAAGGTGATTTATTCCGATTGTCTGGATTATATTCTCAAATACGTATATCGTTGCCGTTCGGCTGTGTA
>UROX01000109.1 GCA_900549685.1 uncultured Alistipes sp. | reverse complement strand
GCCGTGAGACGACATGCCGCAAACACGCGTTCCGACGTGCGAACGCTGCGGTGTACCCGGAGCGTCACGCATGCGGGGACAGGTGGCGTTTCGTGCCCGAATGTGAAGATAATCCAATGACTGCCAATTCAATACAAATCAAAACAAATCTATTCTCATGGAAACTGTAAAAATTGAAAATCCGAATGTTGCTTCTCTGCCGAAACACCGCAAAGGCATATCGGCGGCTCTCGTCATCGTGGTGTGCCTGATAGTCGCCCACCTGTTCTTCTACTACGTCTGCGGCAACCCCTCCAATTTCGACGCCAAGGGCCATCCGATCGACAACAACATCTTCGGCACGCTGTATCAGGGCGGATTCGTAATCCCGATCGTCATCACCCTGCTGCTGACCGTGCTGGCGCTGGGCGTCGAACGCATTGTCGCCCTGCACAAGGCGAGCGGAAAAGGCAAAGTCGCCGACTTCGTCATCCAGGCAAAGGAGCTGCTCCGGAAGGGCGATCTGAAAGCCACCGAGGAGCTTTGCGACAGGCAGCAAGGCTCGGTCGCCAATATTCTGAAATCCGCACTGGTACGTTACCGCGACGTCGAAAACCGCAACGACCTCACGAGCGACGAAAAGGCATCCATCGTCGAAAAGGAGATAGCCGACACCACAGCCCTCGAACTGCCCTACATGCAGCAGAATCTCAACGTCATCGCCACGATCTCATCGCTCGGCACTCTTCGGACTGCTGGGCACGGTGCTCGGTATGATCCGTTCGTTCGGCGCCATGGCCAACGAGGGCGCTCCCGATTCGATCGCACTGTCGCTCGGCATTTCGGAGGCCCTGATGAATACCGCCATGGGTATCACGACCGGTGCGCTGGCAATCATCGTCTACAACTATTTCTCCTCGCGCGTCGAAAACATCACCAATGCCGTCGACGAGGTCGGCTTCGCGATCGGACAGACTTTCAAAGAGCGGTAAGAATCTTCAAATCAGCAGATAATGGCAAAAGTTAAAACAAGCAAGAAGGACACGTTCATCGACATGACAGCGATGAGCGACGTTACGGTGCTCCTGCTCACCTTCTTCATGCTGACGGCCAATTTCATTCCGCTCGAACCGGTACAGGTCGTCACTCCGGCTTCCGTGATCGAAACGAAAGTTCCCGACTACAACTTCGTGACGATCCTGGTCGATCCGCAGGGGCATGTCTTCCTGAACCTCGACCGCCCGGCCGACAAGCGGGAAGCATTGGAGAAGATGGGCGAACTCTACGACATCGAGTTCACCGAACAGGAGAAGGCGAATTTCGCCGAGCCGACCACCTTTGCCGGCGTGCCGATGAAGGCGATGAAGCAATACCTTCAACTCGACCTCTCGCAGCGCAAGGAATTTATCCGGCAGTTCGAAGGCATTCCGGCCGACAGCACGAACAACCAGCTGGCGACATGGCTGAAAACGGCCCGGGCCGTCAACCGCGACCTGACTATCTCCGCGAAAGCCGACGAAAGCACGCCCTATCCCCTGGTCCGCAACGTGACCTCCACCTTGCAGGATATCAAGGAAAACCGATTCAGTCTGGTGACGCAGCTACGCGGAATGCCCGACGGACTTTAATCAATGAATGAATTATGGCAGAAATAAATACGGACGGAGACAAAGGCAGGAAAGGCAAGCCCCGGAAACTCAACCTGCGCGTGGACTTCACGCCGATGGTCGACATGAACATGCTGCTGCTGACCTTCTTCATGTTCTGCACTTCGCTTTCCAGGCCCCAGATCATGGAATTGGTGCTTCCCACCAAAGAAGATCAGGTGCTCACCGAAGAGGAGAAGAACAAGGTGAAGGACTCGAAGGCCATCACGCTGATCCTCGGCAAGGATGACAAGGTCTATTACTATTTCGGCAAGATCGACGAAGCCAAATACGCCGACTACACGTCGCTGATGGAAACGGACTACTCGCCCGACGGACTGCGCGCCATCCTTCTAGAGCGGAACGCCGACGCCGTGCGCGAAATGATCCGGCTCAAACAGCGCAAACTGGCCCGGGAGATCACCGAAGAGGAGTTCAAAACGGCTTCCGCCGAGATCCGGAACAACCCGGATGGACAGGTCGTGGTGATCAAGCCCACGGACGGCTCGTCATACCGCAACATGGTCGATGTGCTGGACGAGATGCAGATTTGCAGTATCGGCAAATACGCGCTGGTAGACATGACCGACGGCGACACCTTCCTGCTCAACAACTACCTGACACAGGGCGGTCATGCCGCGACCGGAGAACTTCCGGAATAAAACGACGCAATTATGAACAACGATGTGAAACTGAACTCCCCCGAATGGATCGAACTGATCTTCGAGGGGATGAACAAGCAATACGGAGCCTACTACCTGCGCAGCACCTCGTCGCGGAGGTACGTCATCGGTATTTTGGCCGTCGTGGCTTTCATGGCGGCCGTATCGCTGTTGCCGGCGCTGATCGCCAGCGTCAAATCCTCGGTCGGCAGCAATCTGGGCAGTATCGACACGACCGTCGAACTGGCCGACATCAAGGACATCGAGGAGCAGGTCAAGGAGGAGAACATCATCCGCGAGACGGAGCCCGTAGCCCCGCCCCCGGTGCTGAAAGCCACGATCAAGTTCACGCCGCCGGTAATCACCGAGGATGAGAACGTTCGCGAGGACGAGCAAATGGCCTCGCAGGAGGAGCTGAACGAGAGTAAGGTTCAGATCTCGATCGCCACCGTCGACGGTGTCGACGATCCGGACGCCGTGGACATTGCCGAACTCCAGGAACACAAGGTCATCGTGGCCGAAAAGGAACCCGAGGTGTATATGAATGTCGAGCAGATGCCGCAGTTCCCGGGCGGGGACCGCGAGCTGCTCAACTTCCTGCACTCGAACATCCGCTATCCCCAGATCGCTCTCGAAAACGGGATACAAGGGCGTGTCGTACTCAAATTCGTGATAAACGCGGACGGCAGTGTCGGCGACATCTCCATCCTGCAAGGTATCGACCGCACGCTCAACGAAGAGGCGATCCGCGTCGTGAAGACCATGCCCAAATGGAGCCCCGGCCGACAGAACGGACGCGCCGTGCGCGTATTCTACACTGTGCCCATCGACTTCCGAATATCGAACTAAACGACGAACCGCGATGTCTGCAAAAACAAACGTTTCGTTCCGCACGGTCTGGGGAGTCTGCATGGCGCTGGCCTATACAGGCATCGCCTGCGTGGTACTGTTCACGCCGCTGCTGCTTCGCTACAACGGCGCAAACGACCCGCAACTCCCCGACGAGAACGCCGCCCTCCGCATCGTTCTGGGGATCGTTTTCCTCGTCTACGGCCTTATGCGCGGTTATTCGACCTGGATGAAGTTCAAAGCAAATGACCAATAGACGACCGGCCGGTCACCTTTTTTCAGTACATGAAACCATGAAACCAAAAACTCTCCTATACTGTTTGTGCTTTATCGCGGTGACCGGCGCCGGTTGTCGAAATGCGCGGATTACCCGGACGGACACACCGACGAGCGGCATTGCGACGGTCGTCAGCGACGACTGCTTCGGCAATATCTTCGGGGAAGAGATTGACGTCTTCGAAGCCCTGAACCGCGAAGCCTCGCTCCTTCCCGTCCTGACGGACGAGGCGCAGGCCGTGCAGCTGCTGCTGAACGACAGCGTGCGGCTCGCCGTCCTGGCCCGTGACCTCACGGATGCTGAAAAAGGACTGATCCACAGCCGGAACCGGGAACTCGTCCCCCGGTCACAGCGGATCGCCGTCGACGGTGTCGCGCTCATCGTCAACCCGGGAAATCCGCTCTCCCGGATCAGTGTCCCCACGCTGCGAAAGCTGATGACGGGAGCCGCCAAAACATGGCGCGAACTCGATCCGTCGCTGCCGGACGCCCCCGTAACGGTCGTTTTCGACAGCCCGGGGTCCAGCACGGCAAGATTCATCCGGGATTCCGTCTGCGCAGGCGCCCGGCTGCAAGGAAACCTCTTCGCACAGAAGGACAACCGTTCGGTGATCGAACATGTGGCCAAGGACCGGAACGCGTTGGGGGTTCTGGGTGTGAACTGGATCAGCAATCCCAACGACTCGCTGCAACTGACCTTCAACCGGGCGGTCAAGGTGCTCTCCGTAAGCCGGTCGCACCCTGCGACAGCCGGCAGCAGCTACCTGCCCGTCCCGGCCCGTCTCTATCTACGGGATTATCCGCTGACGCGCGACGTGTATATCGTGCTCACCGACCTCCGGGGCACGCTTCCGGCGGGCTTCACCCATTTCGTGGCCGGAGACCGCGGCCAGCGCATCATCCTCAAATCGGGACTCGTTCCCGCCACGCGCCCCATCCGGACCGTGGAGATCAAAGAAACTTTTCAACGTTCAACAAACTGAAATTCAACCGCTATGAAAAAATGTTATCTGCTCGTTACGGCGTTCCTGTTCGCCATCGGCTCTTCGGCGCAGGATCGGGGCGAAGACTATTTTGCCGTCGGAAAGCTCGACAAGGCCCGTGCGATATTCGGGAGCCGAATTTCCGGCGATCCGGCCGAGACGAACTACTACCTGGGTGAGATCGCACGGGCACAGGGGGATTCCATATCGGCGCGGAACTATTATGAAAAGGGACTGGCCGCCGACCCGGAGAACGCATTCTGCCAGGTCGGACTGGCCGTGACGGAACTGAAAAAGAATCCCGCCGAAGGAGACAGGATGCTCACGGCGCTCGCCAAAGCCAGGAAGAACCGGAAAGATCCCGAACTTCTCACCGCCATCGCCAGAGCCTATTATGACAACGGCATGACGGCCCGGGGCGATGCCATACTGGAAGCCGCCGAAGCCGCCGGAGACAAATCCGCGGCGCCCGAGATCCTGCGCGGCGATCGGCTGGTGCACACTGATCCCGGAGCTGCGGCCGGCAAATACGAGCAGGCGCTGATGAAAGACCCGGACAACGTGCCCGCCTACATCCGCATCGCGCGCATCTACATGCATTCCAATCCGGCCGCGGTGATCGAGCGTCTCCGGGAGCTGGAAGCTCGGGACAGCGGCAATCCGCTCGTGTTGCAATACCTGGCCCGGGCTTGCTTCTCGGCCGGACAGTATGCCGATGCCATCGCACTCTACGAACGGCTCTACGATCCGGCGGCGCCCGACATCGACGTCGTCACCTACTACGCCGCATCGCTCTTCTTCACCGACCGCTACGACCGCTACGACCGCGCGTCGCAGCTGACGCAGCAGGGACTGGCCCTCGACCCCGACAATTTCGTTCTGACCCGTCTTTGCATGTACAGCGAACTTTCGCGCAAGGACTATAAGGCCGGGTTGGAAATTGCCGACAAATTCTTCCGGATGCCTGCCGGGGAGAACGAATACATCGCCCGCGACTACCTGACCTACGGCGAACTGCTGACCAGCAACGACCGGATCGACGAGGCCGTCGTACAGTTCGATAAGGCGCTCGCCGTCCCCGAAACGCCTGCGACCGCCATCCGGCAGATCGCCGATAACCTGAATAAAAAGCACCCGGAGGCCGCTGCGAAGTACTTCCGGAAATACATCGACGCCCTCGGCGAAAACGCCCAAGCCAGCGATTACTACACGCTGGGGCAATCCTATTACAAAGCCGCGGCCCTTCTCACGCGCGATACGGTGAGTACGGACGCTCCTGTTCGGCTCGCACAGTGCCTCGACAGGGCCGACGAAGCCTTCGCCGTGGTCAGCGAGCGCATTCCGGAGAGCCATCTCGGCCCCCTTTTCCGGGCGCGCGTGAATTCGCTGCGCGATCCCGAGGCGACGGCCGGACTGGCCAGGCCGTACTACGAGAAGGTCGCGGAGATCGTACTCGGCAGGGAAAACCCGGTCAAGGAGCGCCGCGAGCTGGTCGAATCCTACCGTTACTTGAGTTACTATTATTACGTGAAGTATGATGCCGGGAAGCAGACTGCGGACCGGGATGCGGCTTTGGATTATTGCGCCAGGATATTGGAATTAGATCCGGACAACGACGTAGCGCACCAATTGCAGGACGCCCTGAAAGAGTGATGACGATGAAAGCTGGTTTCGGCGGTTGCAACCCTCTCCTCGGGACTGTTCAGCATCGGGCACGGACTGAACGACTCGCTGAAAGTCATGGGTGTCATCGCCGCCGCGCTGTTCGTTTCCGGCGGTCGCGGGGAAAGCATCACCGACATCCCGACCTGGGTTCTGCTGGCGTGCTGCACCTTGATCGCTCTCGGAACCATGTCCGGATCGTGAAGACGATGGGTGCAAAGATCACGAAAGTAACGCCGCTGGAAGGTTTCGCCGCAGAGACTGCAAGGGCCTTCACGCTCTACCTGACGGAATATCTCCGTGTCCCCGTCAGCACGACACATACCATCACCGGCGCCATGATCGGTGCGGGAGCCGTCAAACGCATATCCGCCGTAAGATGGGGGATCACGGTCAATCTCCTGTGGGCATGGATCATCACGATACCTGCAAGCAGTCTGTTCGCGGCAGGTATCTACTGGCTGATCGGCATGCGGCTCTGAACGGCTCCCTTTTTGAACGCAGTCGGCCCCGGCGTATGCCGGGGCCGACCGTTTCATGCAATGCCGCGCCTTCAGGCCGCATTCCTGTCGATAATCTCCAGTCCGGTCAGCGGACGGTATTCCAGATCGACATATTCAAAAGCCTGCATCGCCACGAAACCGTTGTCGCGTGAGCGGTACATGCATACGGTCACGGCCGGAACCTGCGCACGGGGCATTGTCAGCAACCGCGACAGGTTGCCTGCGGCGATACTCTCCGTCACGGCCGCAATCTCCGAGCGGTCGAAATAAAGTTCATCGTAACCGAGGTAACAGCGTCCCGCGGAATAATAAGGTGCCCCCGTGGAACCGAAGCCCCGTACAGCACACAGAATGGCGCCCGTCAGAGCCAGACACGCACCGATAAAGACCAGCGCCGAACGCATGTTGTTCGTCAGGACAGCGCTGTAAACCGAATTCAACACCAACAGGGCCGCGCCAACCGCAAACAGCACGACGGGCGCTACGAGGGATTTGCGGCGGCGAACCACAACCCCTCCGGGCAAGGCGTACATCGCCTCGCAGATTTTGATTTTATCCATTTCTCTTTGTTGTCATTATTAAACGCATGTATTTCAGGCATTCAGCCTATGAAAAAAATACGAAACGCTAAATAATGAGCCGGCACAACCGGTAGACATAGTAGTCCACCGCATACGCACCGACAGAGAGATTATTGGAGTGATACGCAGATGAAAGATTGGCGATACCTGTACCGCAGTTGCAGGAATCCGCCTGCCGGCACAGGGTGCGCGTCGCAGCAAACCCGACACGCTTGAGCAACTGTACCACCGGCCGGGATTCGGCTTTTCGAAGCAGTCCGAATTGCCCGAGGTCCGAATTGTAGATCCGTTCGCAATGCCACTGGTCGCTGTCTGCGTTTCCGGCGGTGAACTCCACCGAAACGGACACAGCGTCGACGGCCGACGCTTCTTCCCGGCCGTCGGGAAAAAGCAGGCATGCCGCGAAGGCCAGCGCGATGAACAGCAGTTTACGCATCCAATGGAACATGTTGCAAAGTTACACTTTTCCCCCGAAAAACACGCATTCCGGGCTTCGAAAATTCCAGAAACCCACACCTCCGGACCGAATCATGTTAAGATTCCCTTTGGAATTATCTAACAGGTTGAAAAATAGGGCTGTTGTATTTTTTTTGAATGGGATAAGGTAGCGAAAAAGCAACGGTTCTGTTTTCAGTTTGTTACGATGGAGGTGCGGGTATTTGAAGCCCAACTCGCAGGCGATTTCGCTGACCGGTTTGCGGTCTTCGGTCAAGAGCTCCTTGGCTCGGTCGATGGTGGTCGCTGGATGTACTGAAAGAGTGCATCTCCGGCGCTAAATTCCCTGCCGGCGGAAACAGATGACGGGATATTAGATATGCGCTATTCCGGGATCGCGCCGGATTACTGTGCGACCTTGGAGATACCGTTCAACTTCTCGCTCAATGCCGCCATATCCTGTCCGATCTTGTCATTGGTGATTTTAGCGTAGATTTGGGTCGTGGTGATCCGTTTATGTCCCAGCGTCTTGCTGACTGTTTCCAGCGGTACGCCCTGCGTGAGCGTGACCGTCGTGGCGAAGGTGTGCTGCATGTTTGGCAATATGCCGTAAGGACATGTTCGTCGTCTTGTAGTAGCGTTTGATCGGGAAGATTATTACCTTCCAGATGCAGGTCTTTATAACGGTCGTAGATCATTTCGACGACGGGAAGAAGTTTTTCCCGAAATTGCGCACCTGTTTTCTGCCGTTTGTCGATAATCCACCGATTCCCGTTATCATCTGTATGAATATCCGCGTGGGTCAGCTTTGCAACGTCCGAATGGCTCAGACCCGTAAAGGCGCAGAAAACGAAGACATCCCGGTTGATGCCTGTTCGGTAGTTGGGTAATTCTACATCCATTACGGCCTGCAGTTCCGAAGCGGACAAATAACGTCGTTCGGCGTATTTGGGCCTGACATGGAACCCGGCGAAAGGATCGACGGCAATCCACCCGTTCTTATACGCCGTATAGGTCATCAAACGCAATTTCTTGATCCCGGCACTGATCGTTCCGGAAGCAAGACCTTTTACCGTGGAGAGGTAAACGACGAACTTTTCGATAAAATCCCGTTTCAACTCTTTGAAAGGAATGTCCTTGACGTGGTATTCGTATTCGAGGAAAGCGGCGAGACGCCTGCGAATCAGACAGTAATCCTCGTAGGTGGAATAGGCG
>UROX01000108.1 GCA_900549685.1 uncultured Alistipes sp. | reverse complement strand
CGGAACTGGAAGTACGGAAAATCGTCAAGGCGGAACGGAAGGGGCCCGGACGGGGTGAGGAACCTGCTGTCGCGGACATGGCCGCTTATATCGAGCGTTATATGGAGGCGGAGCGTAAATTGACCGATTCGTTTATGCGGACGGCTGCCGCGGATTATGAAGTTTTGCCGCAGCAGAAACTCGACAGCCGGTTTCGGGTCGATTTGTTGTTGAGAGCCCGATATGGCGGTGTCGCCGACCGGATCGTCGAATTCAAATATTTCGGCGGATATCTGTCTCCGAAGATGTCGAGAGATACGGTTGGGCAGTTGAATTCGATGATGGCTTATTATAACGAGCGGTCGGGCCGTAAAGCCGTGCCCGTTCTGCTCGTCGTTTACGATGGCTCGTTTGTCGTTCCCGGCCGTATCCGTCGGTTCGAGGAGCGGCTTTATGCCGAGACCTGCGGGCTGCCCGATCTGGCGGGTCTGAGAACGGCTTTCGTCGAACAGTCGGAGATAGAGCGGTTCGATGCGGAAGAGGTGTTGTAGGTATCGCATCGGGGAGCGGACGGACCGATGCGGCATGGCCATCGGGTGCGGTATCTGCCCGAAGGTCAGTAGCGCGGCGTGTCTTTCGTCTCTTCGTAGTAGCGTTCGATGCCGATCTTGCGCAGACGCTCATTGATGGCGATGTATCTTCGGTGGAGATGTTCGTCGAATCCGGTGTCGGTGCAGGGAAAGCGCTCGCACTGGAAACAGAATTCGACTCCGTGCTTCTCGCTGCAGGTGCGGACATTGCAGGTCTTGAACAGTTTGCATTTTTCGGCTCGGCATCCTTGGCAGGACGTGTCGGACAGGTAGCGGAGAAATGCGCTGAATTCCGGATACTTCGCGAAGACCGGTTCGTCGAGCATGGTTTCGAAACGTCGGGCATAGATGTCGAAATTGCCCAACGCGCGTCGGAGGCTGTCGGCATGGCGGCGGATGTCGCCGTCGGCAAAAGCGAAACATTTTCCGCAATGCAGTCCGCAGGGGGCGATGCGTTTCAGTACGGATGTCCTGTCGATTTTTTTCATGTCGTTGTTGTCATATGCGGTTGTGTATGCTGCGTGCCGGCAGCGGGCGTTTGGGGGGATTCGTTCGTCGGAGGACCCGTCGGGAACGGAACAGTCGGCATATGCGACCGATGACCGGAATCGACTGCGGCGGATCGGGACATTTCGGTTCCGAAAACGGTTCGGCCGAAGCGGACGGTCTTATCTCAGTGTCAGTTCCATCTGTATGTCGCCTCTTTCGTAGGCAGGGCGGTATTCCGCCAACTCTTCGAATCCGAGTTTCCGGTAAAGGCGGATCGCCGGCCCGAGCAGCGTGTTGCTTTCCAGAAAGATTTTCCGGCCGCCGCATTCCGTCGCTTTCGCGATAACGGCTTCGCAAAGGAGCCGACCGATGCCTTTGCCTCTGACGCGGGGATCGACGGCGAGTTTGGCCAGTTCGTAGTCGTAGCCCGGTTGTCGGGATCGGCACAGGGCGCATACGCCGACCGGTTCGTCCCGATAGAGCGCGACGAAGATGTGTCCGCCTCGGGCCAGAATATAGGTTTCGGGATCGTCCAGCGCGTGATAGTCCGCCTCTTCCATTTGCCAGTGAGCCGTGATCCATGCCTCGTTGAGCGCCCTGAAAACGGGACCGTAGCAGGGGGTATAGTCTACGATTCGGGTCGCCGCCTTTTCTCGGGTTCTTTTTTCTTCCTGTACGCGTTGCAGCAGCGGCTGGGCCGATAGCAGGTTTTCCCACTCTCCGATGGCCTGCCACAGGTCGTTCTCGGTCTGTTCGTTCAGGCGGTCTATGGCGGCGGCCACGTCCCGGCATTGTTCTTCCAGTATGCGGGCCGTTTTTTTCCCCTCGTCGGACAGCCGCACGACGTTCCGTCTGCCGTCGGCTTCGTCTTTCGTTTCGGTTATCAGCCCCCGGGCCGCTATTTCCCGGACGATGTGGCTTACCGAGGGGTGGGAGTGACCGATTTCGCGGGCGATGGCGGTGATGGTTTTGGCCTCGCCTTGCGAAAGAACGAAAAATACGGGGAACCATTTCGGTTTGATGTCCACTCCGTACATCCGGTAGATCGCCGCAGCGTCTCCTGTTATTTTGTCGGTCAGCATGCGCAGCCGGCTGCCGATGGCCATCGGACCCGTACGATCGAAAAAGTCCATAATCGTGCGATGTTAATCGTGGTAATTGTGTAATCGGTTACGCAAATATAGAGGCAGGAAATTGGTCCGACAAATATTTTCGACAAAAAATGTAATCGATTACGTTTTTTTGAGTGTCTCGGGTGGTTTCGGGAGGAAAGAATCGATGCGGTTATGTATTTCGGACCGATGAAAAACAGGTACGAGCCTTTGACGGAACATCGGGGCAGGCCGTCCGTGTGTGCGGTCGAGAGGCGCGGGGAACAGGACGAGGTTTCGGTTCTCTCGGACCGGCGACGCTGCGGGCGATAGGCGGTCGGGTGGGGGCGCTTCGGAAAGGGCGCAGGGTCGATTGGGGGGATTCGATGAATATATTTTTGTCGCATGGACAAAACGCTTCGCGCCTCGGCATATGTTTTCGGCGGCGGTTACTCTTTTTCGGGGTATATCGCTGGGAACGGTCGGCCGGTTCCTTGCAGGAACCGGCCGACCGCCGTGCTTCGGGGTGCGATTTACCGTTGAAGGCCCCGGGTCGTTTCGACGAGCCGGATGAATTCGCGGCGGTAGCCTTGCGGATCGTCGCCGAGACCGAGGCGGGCCGTGGCGATCACGTCGTCGTAGGTGGCTGTGCCTTTGAAGTCGGAGTCGCGCAGCAGCTGGCCGAATAGGGCCACAGCCGAGGCGAAACGGAAATCGTCCGAGACAAGATCGCCGCCGCGGTCGGTGAACGGCCGTTCGATTTTGCGGCTGACCTCTCCGTCGGGAGTTTTGTAGCGCATCTTGACGGTCAGCGTTTCTGGGCTGACCGGACCTGCGGGGAGCGGAGCCGGAAGCCGATATTTGAGCGGATCGACGCTGCCCGGGACGTTGCCCTGCGCACCGGCGGGAACGATTTCGTAAAAGGCTGTCACGCAGTGTCCGGCACCCATTTCCCCTGCGTCGCGGGTGTCGTCGTTGAAATCCTCGTCGTGCAGCAGGCGGCTTTCGTAGCCGATGAGCCGGTAGCTCTGCACTTGCGCCGGGTTGAATTCGATCTGGAGCTTGACATCTTTGGCGGCAGTGTGCATCGTCGAACCGAACTCGCCGACCAGCACCCGGTTGGCTTCCTGCAGATTGTCGATATAGGCATGGTTGCCGTTGCCTTTTTCGGCCAGCGTCTGCATCGTGCGATCCTTGTAGTTGCCCATGCCGTAGCCCAGTACGGTCAGAAAGATGCCGCTTTGACGCTCCCGGGCGATCAGCCGTTCCAGTTCCTGCGGTTCGGACGGGCCGACGTTGAAATCGCCGTCCGAGCATAGAATGATCCGGTTGTTGCCTTCGCGAATGAAATTTTCGCGGGCGATGGCGTAGGCGGTCCGCAGTCCTGCACCTCCGGCTGTGGCTCCGCAGGCTTCGAGTCCGTCGAGCGTTTCCTTGATTTTTTGTTTGCGGTCGCCCGGCGTGGAGGGCAGAACGGTCTGGGCCGTGCCGCTGTACGTGACGATGGCCACGCGGTCTTCGGCCCGGAGGTTATCGACCAGCAGTTTCATCGATGCGACGACCAGGCCCAGCCGTCCGGGGCCGGACATCGAACCCGATACGTCGATCAGGAAGACGAAATTAGAGGCAGGCAGTCGTTTAGCGTCGATTTCCCTGGCTTTGAGTCCGATGCGGACGAGTCTGTGCGTTTCATTCCATGGACATGCGCCGGCCTCGACGTTCATCGATACGGGTTCGTCGTTTTTCGGAGCGTCGTAGCGGTACGTGAAATAATTGACCAGTTCTTCGGTGCGGACGGCATCGGCCGGAGGCAGCGTTCCGGCGTTGATCATGCGGCGTATGTTGCTGTACGAGGCACCGTCCACGTCGATGGAGAAGGTCGATAGCGGGTCGGTCGAGACGGAGCGGAACCGGTTCTCGACGATCGTGCCGTATTCTTCCGTGCAGGGTTCTTGGGCGACCGGACATCCCTGACGGCGAGGTCCTCCGGCCGGAATCGCTCCCGCACAATCGGCTACGGCCCGGCAGGCTTCCGTCTTCATGGCCAGTTTCATGTTCCGCCGGGCGGGTTCGGCGCAGACGAGCGTCTCGGCTTCGGTGTCGGTCGCTTCCTCTACCGGGCATTTGCGCCTCGGTTCCATCCGGACGTTCAGTTCGGACGAGGAGGCTTCGATACGTCGGGTCACGTAGCCGTCGAGACTGAAAGTGAGGATCGTGCCCTGAGCGATGCCGTTCAGCGAGTAGAGGCCTTTGCGGTCGGTGACGGTGCCGAACGACGGGGTGCGGACCGATACGTTCGGCAACGGGAGACCGTTCGGGTCGGTGACGGTTCCCGAGATGTTCAGGGTGCGGGAGGCGGAGTCTGCGGAGGCGGACAACATCAGTACGGACAGCAGGGTCGTGAGGAGGCATGCGATACTTTTTTTCATAATCGTGATGTTTTGGAGTTTCTTTTTATCGCATAGAGGGTCCGGAGCGGTCGGATTCCATAAGACGGGCGAAATTTTTTTCGGGGGAAGAATAAATTCCGTTACCTTTAGCGTAAAATCGAGAGACGTGCGGCTTTTCAGAAGATATCGGCTGGATGAGGAAACTTCCGACGCGGAACTGCTCGCCCGGATACGGACAGGGGAACGGGATTGTTTCGGTGTGCTGTACGACCGTTACATTCCGTTGCTCTACGGCGTTTGTCTGAAATATCTGCGCGATGCGGACCGGGCCGAAGATGCGGTGATGGCTCTGTTCGAACGGTTGCAGCCCCGGATGGAACGGTATGCGGTCGGAGAGTTCCGCACGTGGATATACAGTGCGGCGAAGAATCTGTGTCTGGAGGAACTGCGCAAGTCCGGACGGGAGGTGCCGCTCGACGATTCGCTGCGGTTTATGGAATCGGCCCCGGTCGTTCGTCTATTGGAAGAGGACGAGGATTCTTTCCGGGTCGATGCGCTTCGGAGATGTATGGAGAAGTTGCCGGAGGTGCAGCGTGTCGCGCTGGAACGTTTTTTCAGAGACGGGTTCTCGTATGCCGACATCGCCGATGCGACCGGGTGGAACCTCAAGAGCGTGAAGAGTTATATACAGAACGGGAAACGGAACCTGAAGATCTGTGTCGAAAAAAGAACGGAACGATGAATCTGATCGATTACATAGCCGGCCGGCGCCGGGGACGCGAGGCCCGTCGCATCGAGCGGGAGGCGATGGAGGATATTTTCCTGCGGGATGCACTCGACGGTTTCGATGCGGTGGAGGGCGATCATGTCGCTCGCATAGACCGTATGCGCCGTCGGGTGGCGGGAGCGCCGAAAAGGTTGTCTGTGCGAGTTTACCGTGTCGCTGCGGCAGCGGTCCTCCTGTGTGCGACATTGGACGGGTACTGGATGATGCGTCGTCAGGCGGCGTTTACGGAAGAGAAATTCGCGGAAAACGAATCGGCGGCACCGAACGTAAAGGGTATCGCGAGCGATTCTGTGCGACTGGCGATGGGGAACGTACATGATTTCGCGGAGGATGGATACAGAAAAGAGGCGAAGTCCGGAAACCCGGGGAACGAACGGCCGGCGTCCTCTCCTGTCGCGGAGCGAAAATCGTCCGGAATGGCGGTCGGCCGGGGCGAGGAGTCCGGGAAGAGAAAGATGGAACGCAACGGGATCGCTGACGACGGGATGGTCGTTGCGGAGGCCGTCATGGCGGATGAGGCGGAACAGGAAGCGGTGGAAGTGGAGCATGTCGAGCGATATGCGTCTTCTGCGGTGGCGATGAAGGCCGAGGTCGCCGTGTCGTCGTCCGAGGAGAGAAAAGTGCTGGATTCGGAGTGCGAGGAAGGTGAAAAAGTCGCGGAGCGGAACGGTGAGCAGTCCGGAAACCGTGTCCGCAGACAAGCGGTCGCCCGTGCTTCGGAATGTGCCGTCGTGAGGGAAGATACGATGCGGGACATGTCGTCGGCCGGAATGAAGAAAGATCGGTGGGGGATGGCTGTGCACGGGGCGAAAACATCGGCAGAGAACGGTTCGTTTGTGAAACAGACGGATATGGACGGTCCGGCGGCGGAATTGCTCTGTGCCGACGGCGAGGGGGCCGACCTGCCTCGTCCGCGCAAGGGCGAGGCGCATTTCGTGCGTTATGTGGAAAAGAACAGACGGTATCCGTCCGGAGAGGAAACGGCCCGAGGTGGAGTCGTGTTGCGTTTCGAGGTAGGGACCGACGGATGCCCCCGGCGGATCAAGGTTGTGCGAGGATTGAATCCGACGGCCGATGCCGAAGCCGTCCGCCTGTTGCGCGAGGGGCCGGCGTGGACGGCCGGAAGCGCTCCGGCCGAACTCGTCATACGGTTCCGATAAGGGAAAAAGCCGGAGACGATCCGAATATAAGGGATACGGCGTGTCTGCTTCGTTCCGATTCCCGAAATCACTTTCCCGGCGTCGGGACGCATTCGAAAATCGGGGCGTCGCCGGAACCGTTCCGGACATCCGAGAACGGGTATTCCGGTCCGGCGAAGGTTTTCGTGCGGAATGCGAAGCGATTTTTCTCGGACGGTATCGCGCGGGGAGACGAGGAACGGGCGGAACGATTTTCGTGAAACGATTATTTTTCCTATATTTACCGAAGCCTTTCCCGGTGGGGAATCCCGTGCGGGAGGCGCTAACCTAAACTTCTTTTCTATGTTCAAACGTTTATTCTCTTTCGTCGTTCTCGCGTCGTTGCTGTTGGCCGGTTGCAAGGACGATAACGACACGACCGTACCGGAGCCGACGCAGCCGGAACCCGAAGTCCCCGTGGCGGAACCCGGGCTGACCCGCTTCGTTTTCGAGGCTTCGAAAAATGCCAAACATCTCATCTCCGATCTGGAGTGTACGATTTCGGGAAACGAAATCACCGGGTTCGTTACCTACATGACCGACATCAGCGAACTGGTGCCGACTTTCGAGGGCGAGTTCTACGATATAAAGGTCGGCCCTAAAGCGCAGCAGTCCGGCGTGACGGCCAACGATTTCACCCGTGAGGTCGTCTATCGCGTGACGAATTCCAAAGGGAAATGGAAAGATTATAAAGTGAAGGTGTACAGTTTCACGGGACTTCCGGTCGTGACGATCGAAACGGACGGACGGGCCGAGATCACCTCCAAAGAGGACTATGTGAACGGTACCATGACGATCAGCAAGACGGCCGATTACGACGAAGGGTTCGAGGGTTCGATCCGTATCCGGGGGCGGGGCAACGCTACGTTCCTGAGTTATCCCAAGAAACCGTACAAGGTCAAACTCGATTCGAAAGCCGAGATTCTGGGTATGCCTGCCGACAAGGACTGGGTGTTGCTGGCCAATTATACCGACAAGACGTTGCTGCGTGTGGCGATCGCTTTCAAGGTGAGCGAGATGCTGGAAATGCCGTGGACGCCCAAGATGCACTTCGTTGAACTGTTTCTCAACGGACGCTATCAGGGCAGTTACCAGCTCGGCGAACATGTCAAGGTGGCCGGACACCGGCTGGACGTGGACGACGACGGGTACATGATCGAGCGGGACAATTACTACAACCTCGAGCCGGTCTATTTCACGACCGAGGTGACCGGACAGCATTTCACGTTCAAATATCCGGATACGGACGATCTGACATCGGAACAGCTGACCTTCATCAACGAGTATATGAACGGTTTCGAGCGGGCGCTCTATTCCGAGGATTTCAGGGATCCCGTCAAGGGGTACCGCCGGTACATCGATCCCGAAACGTTCGCCAAATGGTACCTCATCAACGAGGTGCTTTGCAACAAAGACACCAATCCGTACTTCTTCCTCAAGAATACGCAGAGCGGCACACGGATGGGGATGTCGCCCGTATGGGATTTCGAGTGGTCGCTGGGTATCGGCTGGAACTACACGGCACCGGCCCGTCACGACGAACTGGTACAGCGGGCCATGTATTTCGACCGGTTGATCCAGGACCCCTATTTCGCCGATCTGTTGCGCAAGCACTGGGGTACGTTGAAAGGCAAATTGCCCGAACTCTACGATTACATCAATGAAACGGCGCAGAAAATCTCGCTCTCGCAGAGAGAGAATTTCAAGAAATGGAATGTCATCAACACGCCGGTGGCCGTTGAGGTCATCACGTTGGGCACATGGGAAAACGAGGTGCAGTACGCTAAAGATTTCCTGACCCGCCGGACCGAGTGGTTCGACGAGGCGATCAAGACGTGGTAGTTCGGTCGCTTCTTGCGGATTACGGAAGGCCGTTCGCAGTTTGCGGACGGCCTTCTTTGCGTATAGGCGTGTGGAGGGCGACGGTGGAAGAATGCCGTTCTCGGATGGTGTCGATACGAAATCGAGACGGTTGCATGCTTCAGTGTGTCGGGACTTGTAGCGTGTCCCGATTCCGACCGATTCGGTTCAAGGCCGACGGTCGTGTACTCGGATCGGTCCGCTGCCCTGTGGAAACGGGCTTCCCGGAATGGAGAACGACAGCGGCGAGTGCCTATATATTAGAGGTATACGGTCGGGTAGGGCGGTGTTTCGTTGCGGATTGTCCGTGATTCCGTCGGCGGGGAGCGGGGGGAGCGGCCGCGGCCTTTTTGTTCTGTTCGTCGGTTTCGTTGGTTGTTCGGGCAGCACTCTGGTTTTTAATGCTTTTTTTTGAACAAAAACCAGAAAACTAT
>UROX01000107.1 GCA_900549685.1 uncultured Alistipes sp. | reverse complement strand
TTAAGGCATCAGAGCATAAGCACGAAGCTCACGTCGGAAGAAATCCTTTGCGGGAAGCCTTCCGAAGTCGGGTGATTCTTTGTCGGTTTTTCCGGCACGGGACGTGCTGTTATTTCTATTGCACATGCTTCAGGCGTGAGCTGTTGTGCTTATCTGTTTGCCGGGCCTTGCTAGAGCCTCATCCCGGATAAGTCACGACAGCCTCACGTCTTTTTTTCGCGAAAAGCTTCACCGGGAGGCGGGTGAAGACAAAACGTATCCGTTATGGAAAGTGCCGACACCCGCCTGAATCCGCCTCGCGAAGAATCGACCAATGCTCCGTTGAACCGGGCGCAGTTGATCGATTTTCTCAAACGTTCGCTGGCACGCAGCCAGGAATGCAATTACGAAATGGCCGAAGCCTCCAAGCTACTGTCCAGTTGCGCCGGCAACCTCTTCGCCGAATGCGAATCGCTCTGCAACAAGGTGATCGAAATGTACGGAGAGATCGACGATCAGGACCGCGAATTGGATGAGCTTTACGGACTCACCGATCCGGACGACTGAAGAGTCCGCACTCCGGTTACCCGAAAGAGAGCGTTTCGGACGGCCCGAAGCCGTTCGGTTTCGGCATCCGGAAGCGGACACCTACGGGGTGTGACCGGAAAACTTCGCCATGCCTTCGTTCGCAGCGGCTGGGGCGAAGCGGATTGAGCCGGACACACGGCAATTCCGTCGCGAGGCTGTCGGTTGCCGACCGATCACAGAAAATCCTTCCCGAAAACTACTACTTCGAAGAACGAGGGTGGTCGAAACCGTTCGGCCGCCCTCGTTCGCATGAAAAGCATGCCGCTCCGAAGACCCCCGTTTTCTCCGGATCGCACCCTCGTTCGCATGCTCCCCGCGTGCTCTTTTTCAACGGTTCCCGCCCTCCAAAAAAAATAGACTTATAAATAGAAAAGCGGAAAGAAATTCTTTCCGCTTTTTTGTTGCAGTCGATTTCCGGCCGAATCTATACCCTTGTCGCATAAACGATAACATAGACCCTCCTTCGGCGGGTTCCTTGCGCCCGGAAATTATCACCCGGAAATAAAAGGCTGTCGGCACGACAGAATATCGAGCCGCATCTCCGCCAGACCCCGCATTTTGCGTACTACGGCTTGCAGGCATGAAACACCGCAGCCGCCCGTTCGGGGCGGCTGCGATAAGCATGGCGAAGAACGGACCGTTCCGGTTCTCCTTGCCTCGATGGGAGAATAAAAAAGCCCGTGTCTGCGCGGGACATATTTCGCCGCGATGTCAGCGTTTCACCCGGAAATCGTAGCTTCCCGATCCGACACGCAGCACGAGACGTCCTTTTTCCCGTTTTTCCACGGCGATCTCTTTCCGTTCACCGATAGGCAGACCGCTTTCGAGCACGGCGGAAGGATCGTCTGTCGGCAGGCAGACGAGCGCCGTCGTATTGGCAGGGATTTCCACGCTCTGACGATACTCGTCCTTGCCGCTCCGCCACTCGCTGCGAACGAGACCGTAGGGAGAGCGGAACGAGGCGCGGGCTTCGCGGATGTCGCCCACGACCTGCGGGTCGATCACGATTTCTTTGTAGGCCACCGATCCGGGCGTCTGCGAGATGCCCCCTATGCCGCTGAAGAGCCACGAGTAGAGGTGGCCGAGCATGCAGTGGTTGTGCGAGAGGTAGTCTTTGCTCTGCCACGATTCGGCCAGAGACGTTTCGCCGCTGGCCAGCTGATAGCCGTAGCCTGGCACGTCGTAGCGGCTGTTCATGTCGAACAGTACGTCCGATGCGCCGTGGTCGCAGAGTGCCTGCACGACGTAGCGGTAACCCACGTCGCCGGCCGTGAGCGCATTGCCCCGGCCGCGGATATCGTCGATCAGGTTCTGCAGTACGGTGGCTTCGTACCGGGGTTCGCAGAGTCCCATGTAGAGCGCCATAGCGTTGGCGGCCTGACTATTGCGGTCGTAACGCAGCGTCGTCCGGTCGAAGAACCGTTCGTTGAACGCCTTTTTGACCTCGGCGGCGAGCTGCTCGTAGCGGGCGGCATCCGCCGTTTTACCGAGCACCTCGGCCACCTGTCGCATGATGCAGATGTCATGGTAGTAGATGGCCGTAGCGCTCAGGGCATTCGACGTGAGCTGGGCGTGGGCCGGCTCGCCCGGACCGAGGTCACACCAGTCGCCCAGACCGTAGGCGACGATATGTCCGTCGGCTTTCGAACTCAGGTAATCGACATAGGCCGCCATGCGGTCGTAGTTCTCCGCCATCGGTTCCGTGTCGCCGTACCACCGGTAAAGATACCACGGAATGATGACGAACGCGCTGCCCCATTCCGGCGTGTCGAGGAAGCCCTCGGAGAAGACGGTGTATTGCGGCGCGATGGTCGGGATCATGCCGTCCGGGTGTTGGGCCTCGGCCATGTCGCGGACGATCTTGGGGAAGGCCCGCGAAATGTCGTAGCCGTACTGCATCGACGGACCGATCAGGTGGGCCTGCTCCAGCCAGCCCAGCTTCTCGCGATGGGGGCAGTCGGTGAATACGCTCGAAAAGTTGCTCCGGATGGCCCAATCGATCAACGTGTAGATGCGGTTGAACAGCGGATTCGAGCATTCGAACGAGCCGACCGCTTCGGCCGAGTTGGTCGTGTGGAGTCCCGTCAGCTCCGTGATTTCCGGCAGTCCGTCCGGATTCGGCTCGCCGGCCGGAACGGCACCCTCGACCTCGACGTATCGGAATCCGTAATAGGTGAACCGGGGCTGCCAGCACTCTTCCGTGCCGTCGCCTCTGGTCGTGTATGAGAGAATATAGGGACTGCCCGACGAACGCTGGTCGGCCGTGCTGTCGGCACCCTGCAACTCGGAGGGGAACATACGTACGGTGTGGCGGCCGTCGGCCTTGACCTTCAGACGGACGATGCCCGAGGCATTCTGCCCCAGATCGTACAGATAATTTCCCCGGGCATTGCGGTATTTGCGGAAAGTGGGGATTGCCTGACGGATTTCGAGCGGCGTGGTCCGTTGCGAAACCAGCGGAGAGTCGAACGACGCGAGCACGACGTCGCTCCAGTCGCGGTCGTCGAATCCGGCCTCGTTCCAGCCTTTCTGTTCGAGGTTCGCATCGTAGTCTTCGCCTCCGTAGATGCTGGAGAACGTGACGGGACTCGCCGTCGCTTTCCACGAGGCGTCCGAGACGAGCGTTTCGGCGCTACCGTCGCCGTATTCGATCTGTAACTTGAAAATCATCTTCGGCGCACCGTAGGAGCCGACGAATTTGGTGTACCGTTCGCTGGGGATGTTGAAAAAGCCGTTGCCCAGCATAATGCCCACGGCGTTGTCGCCCTCACGGAGCCGGTCCGTCACGTCGAACGTCACGTATTGTACGCTGCAGTCGAATTTGGTCCATGCCGGGTCGAGGAAATGATCGCCGGTCTTCTCACCGTTCATAAACAGCTCGAACTGTCCCAGTCCGCAGATATAGGCGGTCGCCTTTTTTACGGGGCGGTCGATCCGGAATTCCCGGCGCAACTGCGGCAGTTTGTAGTAGCCCGACTTTTTATCCTTGGACGCCATGCCGTCGGTGACAATCAGGCTGTCTATATCGTTTTCCAAAGCGATCCAGCAGGCATCGGCCCAGTCCGCCCGGTCGAGCAGCCCCATCGAGAAGGTGGCCGGCCGGCTCCAGACCGAAGCCTTTTTGCCTGCGTCCCAGACCTGTACTTTCCAATAATAGGTTTTCCCCGCTTCCAGAGCCTTGCCTGCATAGGGAATCTGCTGCGACGCTCCGGAGACGACTTTTTTGCTGTCCCATACATTGCCGTCGCCGCGTTCGAGGGCTTCGGGACTATCGGACACGATGATCCGATAGGCGCTCTGGTGCATGTTTCTGTCGAGCGCATGGAGTTGCCAGCTGAAACGGGGAGCGGGCGCTTCCACGCCGACAGGATCGGTCTGCCGGTCGCAGAGGGTCCGAACGACCGAGAAGCGCTGTCCGAAAACGTCGTTCGCGGTCGATGCCGACAACAGCAGCAGGCATCCGCAAATACGGGTCAAAATCGTCTTTTTCATCATGGGGTACTTTAGGTTTCTTGAAACGCTAAAATAACGGTTTTCTCCGGATTTTCCAGTATGCCCGACCACTTTCTTCGACGGTTCGTATTACGGCGCACCTTCTGTACCGCCATGTCGGGAAAGCGATACGGCCGTAGTCCTCCCGGTTTCGTGTTCCGGACGATGTTGCCTGCCCGGCTTCCCGGTCGTACGGTTCGGTCGGGGAGGGAAACGTGCGGAGATTTATCCGTAGGGGAGCCGAGAGTGCGGCAAACAGGCATTCGGTCTTCGGTCGGTGCGAGGGCATGGCGACGGATGTTTTCTATAATGTGCGAAGCAGGCAGATCCCGGCATCAGCATCCCGAAAGAGTCGCATATTTCTGCATTGCCTTGCCCGGATCCGCGATTGCACACGATTCGTCCGCGGGCGGGCGTTGTCGGAGCCGGTCCGGCTCCTCCTCATCTTTTCGTTTTTGCAGGAGAGTGGGGACGGCACCCGTCGGATGACTGTGCCGTGAGACCGTCGATGCGGAACAACAGTCACGACAGACCGGAAATAAAAAACCTCCGCCCGGAAGCGGAGGTTTCTTTGTGTTGACCCACCTGGACTCGAACCAAGAAAGGCAGAACCAGAATCTGCAGTGTTACCATTACACCATGGGTCAATGTTTCAACGGCACAAATGTAATCAAAAAAATCTTTTCGACGAAGAATTTACGATAAAATTTTTCAGATAAAATGGCTCGAAATACGCAACATCTTCGAACTTATTGATTTTCAGCGCATCGAATGCAGGCTTAATCAAGCCTCTCGCCGAAGGTGTAACTTCGACAAAGTGCACGTTCGGCTCTCCGAACACCTCCCGGCACTTGTTCGAACCGTTCCCGAAGACGATGAGTTTGTCTTTCGAACGTTCTTCGGCGAAACTCTCCGCGGTGATGATATGGGCGTCCACGTCCGAAAGCGGGTGCATCTCCGCATCGAAGAGCTGGCAGTAAACCTCCATGCGCCGCGCGTCGATCATGGGCAGCAGTTTGGCATCGGCGATCTCTTCCAGATCGAGAATGCCCGCGTCGAAATCTTCGAGCGCGACCCTACTCAGCGCTTCGAGGCTGTTTACGGCGATCAGCGGTTTGCCGGCCCCGTAGCAGATCCCTTTGGCCAGAGAGACTGCGATCCGCAGACCGGTGTAGGAGCCGGGGCCTTTCCCTACGGCTACGGCGTCGAGGTCTTCGGCGTGCAGGTGGTTTTCCTTCAGGATTTCTTCGGCGTACACGGCCAGATTGCGGGCATGCTGTTTCCCCTCCAAATTCTCGCGGAGCGAAAGCAGTTTGCCGTTTCGGGCCAATGCGACGGAGGCGATGTCGGTCCCCGCTTCGATACATAGGATATAAGCCATGCGGTACGGTTTTCGTCTTTGCAAAGTAAATGAAAAAAACGCAAATCCGTTCGGTCGTCTCGTCCCGATTTCGTTCATTTTTGGTCGGCAGGGCCGGATAAACGGTCCGTTCTGCCGTCCGTCGTTCATTCCCTGCCGTCGAAAAATCCCTGATTGCGGAAACTGTAACAGGGACCGGCAGTGATAATCAGATGGTCGAGCAACCGGATGTCGAAAAGCGATGCAGCCAGAGCCAGCTTTTCGGTGATCGTCCGATCCTCTTCGCTGGGCTGTTCGTTGCCGGAAGGATGGTTGTGCACGAGAATAATGGCGTGAGCGAGTTTTTCCACGGCCCGTTTGACGATCAGCCGATGATCGACCACGGTAGCCGATACGCCGCCCTGGCTGATGCGGACACGGTCCAGTACGCGGTTCGAGGCGTTGAGGTAGAGTGCCCAGAATTCTTCGTAGGGCAGATCGGCCAGCAACGGACGGAAAATTTCGACGACGTCGGCGTCGGTATGCACCGTATCGGTGGCAAGGCTCTCCTCCGTCCGCAGGCGCCGGGCCAGTTCGAGAGCCGCGACGAGCGTCGCGGCCCGGGAGATGCCCAGATTCTCTGTCGTGCGCAGAACGGCCAGGTCGCTGCGTGCCATGCGGGCGAGGCTGCCCCGGAAACGGCTCAAAAGTCTGGTAGCCTGTTCCGTAGCCGACGTGCCGCCGCGACCGTCGCGCAGCAGAATACTAAGCAATTCGGCATCCGTCAGTTCGGCGGCGCCGTGCAGGACCAGTTTTTCGCGTACTTGTCTGTCGGTGAGCGAAGGGGTGAGATCTTCCATGACCGGAGATAGAATGGATTTTGTCGGGATGATAAATATATTTTGTAAGGCGATCGCATATCGCTATGCCGGGTTTCGATAATATTTGTCGGGACCTGCCGGTATTTTCCGTCACGGACCGCACATGGGTTCGGCCTTCGCTTCGGGAAAACCCGAACCGCCGTCCGAGGAACAAGGCGGAGGATCCTATGCCCTTGAAATATACGGTCGCGTTCAGTCGATATATGTTTCGTCGCGCCTGCGTTTAGAAAATGCAGTTCCTCTAACCGACCGTACTTGCGCAGCACGAAATCGTGTTTCCGAATACGCCCGCCTTCTCTGAGCCGTCCTTCCGGGGATTGCTGTTCGATTTGTCAATATCGGCGCAGGGCGCTAAATATACAATCGTGTGCGTAATCCGCAACCGACCGTATTGCGAAAACGGTCCGCACAGTCGGGGATCATAACAATATCTTGTCCGAAACCGGATCGATGCCGATATCGGGCTTACCGCTGAAAGCGCCCTCCGCTCTGTTTTTGCCTTCCTTTCAGTCGGCCGGATACAGGCGAAAAATGCAAAAGGCGTGCGCGAGATTGCACGAGCGACTCTTACAGCGACATGCCGTCCGTGTCGGAGGCGTCCGCAGAGTCCGTTTCGCCTTCGATTCCGGACATGGCGACTTGTGCCGCTTTCTGTTCCGAACTCTTTTTGCTGTGTCCTTCGCCGGTTCCGGCGCATTGTCCGTCTATGTATACGTGCGTACGGAAATGCGGGGCCTGGTTCGTATAATGTTCGCTCGGCGTCGTGTCGGACTTGTTTTTCTGGCTCCACTCGATAAGCCGGCTTTTGAAATCGGTTTCCTGTTCGGTCATACCGTCCAGATCGACGTATTTTTTCAGCAGCCGGTTGATGAGCAGCCGGTTCGTGAAATCGTATCCTTTGTCCAGATAGACGGCCCCCATCATCGCCTCCAGTGCGTCGCCCAGCAGATGTCTCTGCATATAGATGTTCTGGGCCTGCGTGATGATGTGCCGGTCGAGTCCTATTTTCTGCGACAGGCAATTGAGCGCCGACCGGCTCACGATGCGGGACCGGAGTCGGGTAAGGAAACCTTCGTTCGCTTCCGGAAACTCGATGAACAAATAGTCCGACACGATCGATTCGATGACCGCGTCGCCCAGAAACTCGAGCCGTTCGTTGTTGATGGGTGTCCCGTCGTCCAAAAATAGAGAAGCTGACCTATGAATCAAGGCCAGCTTATAGAGCTCTATGTTATTCGGACAAATGCCGAACAGATCGTTCACGATTTTATAATACGCCTTGTCGGAGCTGTATCGCAGCTTGAAAAAGAGGCGTATCGGGTCGAACACGGTCGAATCAGATTTTTTTGAAAATCACGGACGAGTTGTGTCCGCCGAAGCCGAACGTGTTGCTCAACGCGCATTTCACGTCCCGTTTCTGGGCAACGTTGAGCGTAAGGTTGAGTTTGGCATCGATCTTCGGATCGAGATTCTCTACGTTGATCGTAGGCGGTACGATGCCTCGGGTAAGCGTCATAATACAAGCCAGCGCTTCGATCGAGCCGGCGGCACCCAGCAGGTGCCCGGTCATCGACTTGGTCGAGCTGATGTTCATCTTGTAGACATGCTCTCCGAACGTGGCCATCAGGCCGTTCAGTTCGGCGATGTCGCCCACCGGCGTGGACGTACCGTGCGTATTGACGTAATCGATGTCTTCGAGCGTCAGGCCTGCATCGGCGATGGCGTCGTGCATGGCTTTCTTGGCTCCGAGACCTTCGGGATGCGGAGCGGTGAGATGATAAGCGTCGGCGCTCATTCCGCCGCCGGCCACTTCAGCGTAGATCTTGGCTCCGCGAGCTACGGCGTGTTCGTATTCTTCGAGCAGCAGCGCACCGGCACCTTCGCCGATCACGAAACCGTCGCGGTCCGCATCGAACGGACGGGAGGCTTTCTGGGGATCGTCGTTGCGGGTCGAAAGCGCCTGCATCGAGTTGAATCCGCCTACTCCCGGAGGATTGACGGCAGCTTCCGATCCTCCCGTGAGGATCATGTCCGCTTTACCCCAGCGGATGTAATTCATGGCATCGATCATGGCGTGGTTGGACGATGCGCAGGCCGAGACCGTACAGTAGTTCGGTCCGCGGAAACCGTATTTCATCGAGATGTGGCCCGCTGCCATGTCGGCAATCATTTTGGGAATGAAGAAAGGGCTATATCGAGGAACGAATCCGCCCTCGACATAGCTCTTCACTTCCTGGTAGAATGTTTCCAGTCCACCTATACCGGAACCCCAGATGACTCCTACGTTGTCGAGATCGATTTTTTCGAGGTCGATGCCCGCATCTTTCACGGCCTGTTCGGCTGCGACGAGTGCGTACTGTGCATAGAGGTCGTATTTACGCACCTCCTTGCGGTCGAAGAAGTCGGCCGGGTTGTAGCCTTTGAGCTCGCAGGCGAATTTTGTCTTGAAGTTGGAAGCGTCGAAATGAGTGATGGGACCTGCTCCGCTGACGCCTTTTTCGAGGTTTGCGAAGTATTCTTCGATGTTATTACCCAATGGGTTGATGGTCCCTATTCCTGTTA
>UROX01000106.1 GCA_900549685.1 uncultured Alistipes sp. | reverse complement strand
TGCTGTCGGAGGACCTCTCGGATTTCAACCTGGCCAAGGGCACCACCAACTTCACGCTCAACGGAGGCCGCAACGAATACGCCATCATGGGCCTCTTCTACCGGGCAGCCTACGATTACAGGGGCAAGTACCTCTTCGAGGTCAACGGCCGCTACGACGGTACCTCGCGCTTTCCGCGCGGCAAGCGCTACGGCTTCTTCCCCTCGTTCTCTGCGGCTTACCGCATCAGCGAGGAGCCTTTCTTCGAGCTGTTGCGCAAGGCGGTGGACAATCTGAAAATCCGTCTTTCCTACGGTTCGCTGGGCAACCAGCAGATCGGTTACTACGACTTCATTCAGACTATTACAACCAAGGGGTCGATGAGCGACTATTCGTTCGACGGGACGGTCCTCGGCCAGCACGCTACGGTGAGCGATCCCGTGTCGGGCGACCAAACATGGGAAAAGGTCGTGTCGAAAAACCTCGGACTCGACCTCAATATGTTCAACAATCGCTTGTCGCTGACGACCGATTTCTATATCCGTGATACGAAAGGTATTTTGGGCAAGGGCAAATCGCTGCCGTCGATCTACGGCGCGAGCGAGCCGCAGATGAACGCCAACAACTTGCGTACGAAGGGTTATGAACTGGTGTTGGGTTGGCGCGATTCGTTCAAGTTAGCAGGCAGTACCTTCAGCTACGGTATCACAGGAACCTTTTCCGACTATACGGCTGAGTACACCAAGTGCGACAATCCGACGGGATTGATCGGCGATCCCTATGTGGGCAAGAAGTACGGTGAGATCTGGGGGTATAAGGTCGACGGGCTTTTCCGTAACGACAAGGAGGCCGCCGAATACGCTTCGCGGATTGACCTCTCGACTGTCGCCTCGGGTTACTACACCGCGACGGGTGCTTATGGCAAGGGAGTCCGCGGAGGAGACATCAAATACCTCGACCTGAACGGCGACAACATCGTCAACGGCGGCAAAGGCACGCTCGATGATCCGGGGGATCGACGCGTGATCGGCAACTCGTCACCGCGTTACCAGTACGGAGCGTCGCTGAACTTTTCGTGGTACGGATTCGACGTGTCGGTGTTCATGCAGGGCATCGGCCGGCTGGACTGGTATCCTGGTGCTGACAATCTGCGTTTTTGGGGTCCTTACTGTCGTCCCTATGCGACCTTTGTCCCGAAAAACTTTATGAGTCAGGTGTGGAGCGAGGAGAATCCCGACGCCTATTTCCCACGGGCCCGTGCCTATACATCGCTCAATTCGAATTCAGGCACGGCCTACTACACCAATGATCGTTATTTGCAGAATCTGGCCTACTGCCGTCTGAAAAACCTCACGATCGGCTACACGATTCCCAGACGGCTGACTTCGAAGGTCGGCATCAAGGAGTGCCGCATCTATTTCAGCGGAGAGAATCTTGCTACGTGGTCGGCGCTGAAGAGTGATTTCCTTGATCCCGGGCAGGCGGCCGCTGATTCGGATAAGAAGGCTAACGTTTATCCGTGGTGCAAGACTTATTCGATCGGACTGAATTTAACTTTCTAAAGCAATTGCCGTTATGAAAAAATACATTCTTTATCTACTGACCGGTATGGCGGCGTGCAGTTTCTGCGGTTGCGAGGATGCACTCGACCGTTTCCCGAAAGACCGGCTTACGCCTGACGAATTTTTCCATACCGAGGAGGAGTGCGAGCTTTACACGAATGATTTCTATACGATCTTCCCCTCCGGGGCCTCCATTTACAATGAGACAGCCGACATTATTACCTGCAATACGCTTACGAGCGAGGTGCTGGGCAACCGTACCGTGCCTGCCACGGCGAGCACCTGGAAATGGGAAAAGCTGCGTGACATCAATTTTTTCCTGCAATACTCCTCCAACTGCACCGACGATCGCGTGCGGTTCGAATACGAAGGATTGGCGCGCTTTTTCCGGGCTTATTTCTATTTTGACAAAGTGCGCTATTACGGAGACGTACCTTGGGTCGATCGTCCGCTTGCGTCTGACGATCAGGAACTTTACAAGGGGCGAGATTCGCGTGAGTTCGTGATGCAGAAGGTGATCGGCGACCTCGATTTCGCTATCGCTAACCTGCCTGCCGAAAGGCAGGTTTACCGGGTGACGCGCTGGACGGCGCTGGCACTCAAGAGCCGTGCGTGCCTGTTCGAAGGCACGTTCCGCAAGTATCATGGATTGCAAGGCTGGGAGAGTTATCTCGAAGTCTGTGCAGATGCTTCGAAACGGTTTATCGACGAAAGCGGTTACGCGATCTACGATTCAGGCACGACACCCTATCTGGGGCTATTCTCTTCACTCAAGGCTATCAACACGGAAATTGTTCTGGCCCGAGCCTATAATACGGACATTGGTCTGAAACACGACGTCAACGGTTACCTCACCAGTATCACGATGGGGCGTCCGGGGCTGTTGAAGAACATTGCCAATATGTATCTGATGAAAGACGGTACGCCCTTCACCTCGCAGCCCGGCTGGGAGACTATGCAGCTGCCCGACGAGAGCCGGAACCGCGACGGGCGTTTCGCCCAGACGGTCCGCACGCCCGGTTACAAGCGTGTCGACGACACGGCCGAATCGGCCCCGAACCTCGCCGCGACGATGACCGGCTACCAGCTGGTGAAATATCTGACGTCGGCCAAATATGACTCCTACCAAGCTTCGACGAGCGATTTACCGCTGTTTCGCGCCGCCGAGGTACTTCTCAATTATGCCGAAGCGAAAGCCGAGTTGGGGACGTTGACCCAGGACGACATCGAACTGTCGATCAACCCGCTGCGCGAGCGGGCCGATGTTGCGGATCTCTCGCTCACGGAGGCCAACGCCCATCCTGATCCCTATCTGGCTTCTGCGGAGACGGGCTACGCCAACGTGACGGGCGACAACAAGGGTGTGATTCTCGAAATACGCCGTGAACGTACCGTCGAACTGCTGATGGAGAACCTCCGCTATTGGGACATCATGCGCTGGAAGGAGGGCAAGCGTTTCGAAAAGCCCTTTACGGGACTTTATTTCCCCGGTACGGGAAGTTATGATCTGAATAGTGACGGGGTGGACGATGTGTGCATTTGGTCCGGCTCGAAACCTTCGACTTCGGCGGCGACGGTTTACGAGCTGAACAAGGATATTTTCCTCAGCGAAGGCGACCGCGGCAACATCATCGTCCATACCGACTATGTCCGGACCTGGAACGAAGAACGCGACTATCTCTATCCCATTCCGACCGACGACCGGGTGCTGACGCAGGGCGCCATCACCCAGAATCCCGGCTGGAAAGACGGACTGAATTTCTAAACGGAAACCTAAAAACGAACTACCATGAAAATCACCAGATTCATATTGTCTGCTTTATTCGGCTGCTGCCTGGTCCTCTCCGCAGTGGCGTGTTCCGACTTGTCGGGCGACAACTCCGATTTCAATTTCGGGGACATGCCCTCCGACGAACCCGAGAACCCCTATGACGGGCAGGGGTACGACCGCCTGCCCAGTTCGGTCCGGCTGGCGACCTACAACACCCACCGCTGCGAGGGTTGGACCCAGAACTCCGGGACCGACCGTGCGAACTACAACAACACGGCCAAGGTCATCTCGCTGATGGACCCCGACGTGATCGCCTTGCAGGAATTGGACAAGAACACCACGTGGCATCCCACCGACCAGTTGCAGGAATTGGCCGACCGTACCGGGATGCGACCCTATTACTGCAAGACGATCGATTACCGCGGCGGTGACTACGGTATCGGCATTCTCTGCAAAACGGCGCCTAAAAATACCTATGCGGGCGACTTGCCGGGCGAAGAGCCTCGCAAGTTCTTCCTGGCGGAGTTCGACGACTATATCTTCATCGCTACGCACTTCTGCCACAAGTCCGACGAGAACCGGCAGCGGTCGTTCGAGATCATCACCGAATATATCACCGCGCATTACATCTCTTACACGAAGCCGATCTATCTGGCGGGCGACTTCAATACGTCGGAAATCCCGGAAACGGCGCTCGAATCGTGGAAGATTATCAGTACTTCGGCCAACACCTTTGTGAACACCGCTTCGCCGTCGCGCATTGATTATGTGCTCGTCTATACGGGGAATTCGCCCCATTATGAGCTGTTGGGTACGGCTGTACCGTCGTATGAGGAGATCAATGTGATGACGGTTTCCGACCACCTTCCCGTATTGGTAGACCTCAAAAAGTAAGCGATTATGAAAAACGGACTTTTAAACAGTTTTTTCCGGATGGCGGCGGCCTTCGCGCTGCTGCTTTCGGCCGGGGCGTGCAAGGATGACGTGGCGCTGCCGATGCAGTCGATCACGCTGAGTTCGCATGCGATTCTCGCGCCGTCGTTCGCTACGACACTCTCTTTCGATGTTGCGGCCAATTGCGAATGGCAGATATTTGTTACGGGTAACGACGATGGCTGGGCTGAACTTTCTCAGGTTTCGGCGACGGGGACAGCTACCGTATCGGTGATGGTCGACGAGAACACGACTGCGCAGAGTCGTTCATTGACGATCCGGGCCGTGGCCAAACGTAATGCAGATGTGACAGATGAACTAATTTTCGAGCAAGCTTCTGCATCAGCCGAGGGGTACCTCTCCATTCCCGAACTTCGGGCACTGGCTGCCGACGGCGACTATACGGTGAGCGAGGAGATGAAACTACGCGGCATTGTGGTATCGAGCGTTCAGGACAACAACTATTTCGAGAACTGCCTCGCGCTACAAAGCGCCTTGAAACCCGGCTGCGGCATTACGCTGCGCACTGACGAAACGCTTTACCGCAATCCGGGCGAAGAGTTGGAGATCGATCTGAAAGGCGCCGTGGTGGGCGTGAACACCGAGACCGGCGTGATGGAGCTGAAGCCCGTTTCGGACGACAGGATCACCCGTACGGAGACTTCTCAGGTGAAGATCGAAGCTCTGAAGATTACTTATGAGGAGCTTCGATCGGGTGCCTACGAGTCGATGTATGCGGGCTTATATTCCCAGGTTTACGTGCCGGAAGGTGGTTCGTTGGGAGATATGACGCTTAAGGATAATCTGTCGATGCAGGATCCTGACAACAATCGCTTTCGGCTGGTTGCTTCGCAGGCTTCCTCATTCGGCATCGACCCTGCGCCAACGGGCAGCGGCGTGCTCAAAGGAATCGTCGTGCCGCAGGATGGTGCCTATGCGATCCGCCCCTGCACGGCCGAGGACAAGGAGCTCACGGGGTTGCGTTTCGGTGCACAAGTCGGCATCCGACTGCCCTATGTCTTCTCGTTCTACGCCTCCTCGCAGGCCAACAAGGATTGTAAGTATGTGACGGTGACTGACGGCTCGTTCGATAAATTGGGCGCGGACTTCAAAGTCGAGGACAAGGATGTCTCCAAATGCGTCGTGCTGACAGCGAAGGTGGCCTCGACGTCGAACAGCAGCCATTTCCGACTGACGCACTGGGCAGACGAGGGTGCACACGATAACATTCCGGCCAAGTCGATGGTTTACGGTCAAGATTCTTATTTCCTGTTAACCGTACCTTTGGCCGAGGACATGCCCGCATCGTTCCGCATTTCGTTCGGTATGTCGGGAACGGGCGGCGCTCCGAAGAACTGGGCGATGGCCTATTCGACCGACGGCGAGGAGTATGTCACCCCGTCTGACGGCTCTACGGCGATTGCGATTCCCGAGGCGATTACGGGCAGTGGCTATTTTTATTATTTCACGGTAACCCTGACGCCGCAGTTGCGGCTGATGAAGGGCCAGACGCTGCTGTTGAAACTTTATCCAACGGACAATGTCAGTTGCAATGGTGGTACAGCCGGATATAATTCGGATTCGCGCCTGCATTCATGTATCGCAATCGAAGCCGTGCCGAAATTCAGTACGTCGAAACCAGCCGGAGCGGTTTATTTCGAACCTTTCGACGGACTGACCGAAGGGTTGGATTACCTTTACGGCGATAAACTGGCCGCTATGCTGAACTATTGCGGCAGTGACATTTCGGAGTGGAGCGCCGAGTTGAAAAACGGACTTTCAGGTACCCATGTCCGTCAGCGGCCGGGTTATGCTCAGATCGGTTATGTCGAGTCGCAGGCCGTGAAGAGGGCGGAGTATAAGAACGAAGCGGGGGCGCTGCTCACGCCGGCATTGAACGCGGCAGGCGACCTGAACCTCTCTTTCCGCGCGATGGCTTACAAAACCTGCTCGGATCGCCCTAAAGGCAAGGCGAACGAACCTAAGGACAAGAAAGGCGATCTGACGGAGATCGTTGTCGAGGTAGTTGGCGGCGGAACGATCAATGGCGCAACGAAGGCGATTGTATCGGGACTGGCAACCGATGCGTTCAATACCTATTCGCTGAAGATCACGGGTGCGACGGCCTCCACGCAATTGCGTTTCACGAGCGAACCTGCTTCGGACGAGTTCTCCCGCTGGTTCATCGACGATATCTGCGTGACGAAATAAAGAACGGACAAAACCGGGAGAGAGGGCCGGAGTATTTTCCGCCCCCTCCCTTTTTGAAAACAGACTGATATTTATGATACGAAAAATCATGCTGTCCTTGGCGGCCTGTTGTGCCGCCGCTGGACTCTTCGCTCAGCAGTTCGTCTCTTGGGATGAAGCCTATCGGCAGGCCGATTCCCTGATCGCCCGGCTCAGCCTCGACGAAAAGATCTATTTTGCGCGCGGCTATTCCTCGTTTTTCTTCTACGGCGTTCCGGAGAAGGGTATTCCCTATCTCTATCTCTCCGACGCCACGCAAGGGGTTCATCTGCGCAACAACCTGCCCGACTCCACGATGGTCCGCCAGTTGGAGCGCTCGACGGCCTTTCCCTGTCCGATCATGCTCGCCTCGTCGTTCGATCCCGAGCTGGCTTTCCGTTATGCGGAAGCCGTGGGGGAGGAGTGCCGTGCAGGCGGCATCGAAGTGCTGCTGGGACCGGGACTGAACATCGCACGCAATTCCCAGTGCGGCCGCAATTTCGAATATTTCGGTGAAGATCCGCTGCTGACTTCTGTCATGGCTGCGGCTTACGTGCGGGGTATGCAGTCGACGGGGACCGCCGCCTGTCTGAAACACTTCATCGGCAACGAAACGGAATTTTACCGCCGCCGGTCAAATTCATTGATCGATGAACGAGCGCTGCACGAGATCTATATGCCTCCGTTCCGCGCCGGTATCGAAGCCGGTGTGGCCTATGTGATGACCTCCTATAACCAACTCAACGGGGAGTGGGCCGGTCAGAACAGTCGTGTCATCGGGGAACTGCTGCGCGGCGAGCTCGGATTCAGGGGATGCGTGATGAGCGACTGGAGCTCCGTGTACGACACGGAAAAAGTCGTCAAAAGCGGTCAGAATGTGGAGATGCCCGGCCGCCGTGAGTTCGTTGAGGAGGTGCGGGAGCTGCTTCGCCAGGGGTGCATTTCGGAAAAGGATCTGGAACGGATGATCCGGCCCAACGTCGCCACCGCCGTCGCTTTCGGGCTTTACGACCGGGTGAAATACCGTCCCGACCTGCTCGGCCGCTTCCCGGCGCATGCCGAAACGGCCTGCGAAGTTGCGGCGAAAGGCACGGTGCTGCTGCGGAACAACGGGATTCTGCCGTTGGCCGTCGGCCGCCGGATCCTGCTCACTGGACGCTTTATCCGGGAGATACCCCGCACCGGAGGCAGCACCTCCTCGTCGGCCGAAGTACTGGGATACGACAATGTTTCGCTTGCGGATGCTGTCCGTGCGGAATTCGGCGACGCCGTGCAGGTCGTGGAACGTCCCACGCGGGAACAGCTTGCGGCAGCGGATGTCGTCCTGCTTTCGGCGGGAACGATCGACGTGGAGTCGTTCGAGCGTCCGTTCGCCCTGCCGAAAGAAGAGGAGGCATTTATCCGCATGTGCGTCGAAGCGAATCCGAACACGATCGTGCTGGTCAACTCGGGGTCGGGAATCCGCATGAGCGGCTGGAACGATCGGGCTGCGGCGGTGATTTACGGCTGGTATCCCGGTCAGAACGGCATGACGGCCTTGGCGGGAATACTCTCTGGCAGAATCAATCCTTCGGGGAAGCTCCCGATCACCATCGAAAGGGAGTTTGCGGACTCTCCGGCCAAAGGGACGATGCCGGCCGGTGCGGAGTTCTACAACAAGGCGCCGCGGGCCTATAACGAGAAGCTGATCCGAATCTATGACATCGACTACGCGGAGTCCGTATTGGTGGGATATCGCTGGTATGAAACCAAGGGGATCGAACCGCTTTATCCGTTCGGGTTCGGGCTCTCCTATACGACTTTTTCACTATCGAAACCCCATGCGGCGAAGCAATTTCCGGCAAAGGGCCCGCTGACCGTTCGTGTAGCCCTGACCAACACGGGCTCCCGCTCCGGGGCCGAGGTCGTGCAGCTCTATGTCTCGCAGCGGAATCCCACGGTCGTGAGGCCGAAGAAGGAGCTGAAAGCGTTCCGTCGGGTGGAATTGGCTCCGGGCAAGAGCAGGGAGGTCGAATTCGAGCTCGATCGCAGCGCCCTGGCCTATTGGGACGACCGGACGCACGGCTGGCGCGTCGATCCCGGAGAGTATGTGCTTTCGCTGGGAACTTCGTCGGCGGATATTGCGGTGGAGTTACCCGTTAGCGTAGAGTGAAAAGTTGATATTTGCGGAATGGCGAGGCGAATGAAAAGACTGTCTGACTGTGGTCGTTCCTGCGGTATGGGCTTTAACGTGCCTGCCGTTTCTTCGAGGATTATCCGCAGATCATCTAGTTTGATTGTAACGTTGGATTCGTCCCTGATTTTAATAAATCCCGAAAACTCATCATCGAATTTTTATCGTTAAAAGTATTGATGGAGAAAGTCGGCTTGAAACAT
>UROX01000105.1 GCA_900549685.1 uncultured Alistipes sp. | reverse complement strand
CCATTTCGACTGGGTGGTATTGTTTTCGAGCCCGGTCTCCGTAAACGCGAACGGCTTGTTTTTCAGGTAGGCGATATGTTTAAGCAGGCGCATCAATCGCAGGCCGTTGGTCTCGATGGCCCAGGAACTGCGGTCATAGGCATCCAGACCGAGTACGTCGACATAGGCATCGCCCGGCCAGAATTCGAGATAGTTGTCCTGCGAACTGACGATATCGGGCGAGTAGACATACAGCAGGTTATGCACGCCCTTCGTATCGCGCAGGTATTCGAGCGTAAAACGCCACAGGGCGATATACTCTTCTGCGGTGCAGTTGCCCTTACCCCACCAGAAACCGTTGCCGGTGTGTTCATGGAACGGACGGAACAGCACCGGGACATACTCTCCGGCATCGGTCCTGAGCGAGAGCATGAAAGCGGCGACCTTGTCCAGCCAGCCGCAGTATTTTTCGTGCAGGTCGCCGCCGGGAATAATCCGTCCTACGGCGGCAGTCACGTCCCAGGCCGTGCCGCCGGTAGCGGGGTTGGTCGTATGCCAGCCGATGGTGGTCACGCCTCCGCGGGCATAAGCTTCGAGAATACGGTTGCGGATGTCCGTGAATTTATCGCCGTCGATGTTTTTCGCATCGTTGTCCACCCCGGTCGGAGAGTTGGGATCCAAATCACACAATTCGATCTGGGCCAGATCCCAGCCCATCATTGCGGGATAGTCGCCGCAGATACTCTTCACGTCCGAGCGGTCGACATCGCCCGACCAGCCGATACCGTAGAGCGACGAACACTGGTGTCCGAAAAGCGTACCGCCGTTTTCGGCAATGCTGCGCAGGTTGCCGAGCAGGTTACGGGTCTGCACCGTAGCCTGCGAGTCGGTCGTCGCAGCGGGAGCCGGCTGGGGTTCCGGATATTCGCGGTCGGCGATATCACTGCATCCGGCCGCGACCAGCCACGACAGATAAAGAATTTGTTTCCACATAATTATCAGCTATTTTAGGTTAATTGTCAGTGATACATGTCAGGTAATTGACTTTCGAACAGAACGGGCTGTTCCCGATTGGCGGCAAACTTCCTGAAATCGGGTTCCGAAGCGTGTCCGTGCCAGGGACCGAAAAAGTGCGTCGGACGGTCGTGGGCGTTACGCCATACCAGGACATAGCTCAGCCCCTTGCCGCGGATGACCGGCAGCAGCCGCCGGGTCCACCACGCTGTATCGGGGATGCCCTCGAGTCCGGTTTCGGTGAAGGCCGTCGGTTTACCGTGTTCGTGTCCCAATCGCTGCAAGGTCGAAAGCATTCGTTCTCCGCCCGACAGGAAATCCCAATCCTGCGGGCGGTGGTAGGCGTCGAGCCCGAGCACGTCGACCCATTCGTCGCCCGGATAGCGTTCCGTATAGTGCTCCGCATCGCGGTACAGGTCTGGTGAATAGACGTAGAGGAGATTGTGCACTCCCTTCACATCGCGCAGATATTCCACCGTGAAGCGCCATAAAGCCTTGTATTCGTCGGGGGTACACTGCGCTTCGCCCCACCAGAATCCGCTGCCGGTGTGCTCGTGGAACGGACGGAACAGCACCGGAACACACGTTCCGTCGGCACTCTTCAACCCGACGAAGAATCCGGCCAGACGGTCGAGCCACAGCCGGAATTGGGCATGGTTGGCGCCGCCCGGGAGAATGGAACTCACGGCCGTGGAGGTTTTGCCGTCCCAGGCGCTGGCTCCGGACTCGGGATTCTGCGGATGCCAACTGACCGTATTCACGGCTCCGCGCCCGTAGGCGGCACACAACAGACGGGTGATCTCGGCGAAAGGAACGTCGTCGATGCTTCGGTCGGCCCCTGTTTCAAGTCCTCCGAGCTCCCACCCGAAAACAGCAGGGTAATCACCGCAACACTCCCTGACGTCGGAGCGTCCCTCCTCGTATTTCCAGTCGTGTCCATAGAGGGCGTCGTCCTGATGCCCGAACATCACCCCTTCGTCTGCAATCCGGAACAGGTTGCGGTAGAGGGCCCGCGTTTCAGGCGTGGCCTGTGGATCCGCCGGAAGAGGCGGAGTGTCCGAACAAGCGGCTGAAAATGCGGCAAAGACTATAAAAAGCAGTTTGTTCATTGTTTAAAGCAGGTTAAAGCGGTTCGTCAGATGATGATCTTCTTTTTATAGTATTCCCGGAAATCGTGGGGTGTGTAGCCCTTGTATTTCTTAAAGATCCGGTTGAAGTTCGATAGATTGTTGAACCCGCATTTGAAGGCGATCTCCGCGATCGTGTTGGCCGGTTCGTCGATCAGCCGTCGGGAAGCCGCACTGATGCGGATATTGTTCAGGCAATCGATGAAGTTGTATCCCGTACGCCGCTTGATGAAACGGCTGAACGACGGTTCGCTCATGTTGACCAGCGCCGCCATCTCCGAGAGTCGCACGGGACGGTGGTAGTTGCTGTTGAGATATTCCATAATGGTCCGCACGCGCCGGCTGTCGTAGGTATCCTCCAGTTTGCTGAAATGCGAATGCGACAACACGGTATACGCCTGATCGTGGGCCAGCTGGTTGAGCAGCGAAAGGAAGATCAGGATCGAGTTGAAATTATCCGTGCTATTTATCAACTGGTGAATCCCGGATTCGCTTTGCAGGATCGTCTTTTCGGAAAATGCGATCCCGTGCTGGGCATCCTGCAGCATCTTCTTGATCGGCGCGAACTGCTTCCGGTCGATCAGTCCGCTGCCCTGGAACAACTCGGGCGAAAACTGAATCGTCACCTCGTAGATTTCCGCTCCCGGGGCCAGATTGCCGTCCATCCACGCATGTTCCAGATTACTGCCCGTGATGAGCACCATCTCACGGTCGCCGATGTCGGCCACATGATCGCCGACGATGCGCCGTGCGCCGCGCGCTCCGATGATATAGTTGAGTTCGTATTCACTATGGATATGTATCGGGAAGTTGAAGTTACTCTTCCGCCGTTCGAACACGACGAAGCTGTCCTGCTTCGAGATGGGAGGTACCTCCGTAAGGATATTGTAATTTGCCATAGTCGTTCGCTTTCCGATTTCAGTTTTTTGTAAGCAGCCGTTCGATACGCCGGATCAGTTCCATGCACATCCGGCTGTTGTGATAGGGGCATTTCCAGAATCCTGCCTTGTCGTCGTCACGATTGACCGAGCCGTCGGCGCGGACGCTCCAGAACCATTCACCGTTTCCGCCGTCGAGCAGGTGCGTCCGGATATACTGCCATGCATCGTGGCTCCGCCGCAGGAATGCCTCGTCGCCGGTTCGTTCGTACATATTGAAAAAACCGACGACAGCTTCGGCCTGTACCCACCAGTGACGGTCCGCATCGATGCGTTCCGTCTGCGGATCGTATTCGTAGATCAGACTTCCGTCGGGTCTCAATCCCTCGACGGCCGCGGCTGCCAGTGCCTCGACCACGGGACCGACATCTGTCGTAACCTGCGGTTCTCCGAGTACGAGGGCGGCTTCGTCGATGAGCCACGATGCCTCGATGTCATGCCCGTAAGAGACCTTCCGTCCCTGTGGCTGCCACCGTGCATCGAAAAAGAGATTCAGGTGCCCCGTCTGCGGATCGAAAAGCCGGTCGGTATGGATGTGAATCAGTTTCCGGACCGCCGTCGCAACCCGATCTTCACGCCAGACCCGCAGCAGGTTCGCGTAAGGTTCGAGCAGGTGCAGGTGCGTATTCATGCTGAAGTAGGTGTTGGCATCCTTCTCGCTCAGACGCATGTCTTCCAGCGGCTTCCAGTTCCGGGTCAGTGCTTCGACGTATCCGCCCTGCATTGCATCCCAGACATGCTCCTCAAGCGATCCGAACAAAGCGGCGGCTTCGTCCAACGCCTCCGGATCACCCGTCGCCCGGACATATTCGCTCAATCCGTAAACTGCGAAACCGATAGCATAGCTCTGTTTCTTGCCGCAGACCGGACTTCCGTCGGGAGCTATCTCCCAGTAGACCCCACCATGTACAGGGTCGATCAACCAGAGAGCCAGAAACTTCCGGAGCTTGCCGGCTGCGTGCAGGTATTCAGGCCGTCCGGTCATTCGGTAAGCTGCCGAGAAGGTCCACAGCATCCGCGCGATCAGGACTGCGCCCTTCCCGGCTTCGGGATGCGCTTTTCCGCGGCCGTCGATACGTCCCGCGAAATGCACCCCGTCGCCCAGAAATGCCATCCAGAAAGGCAGGATGTCGCAGGTCAGTTCCTCCGACAGCTCCTCCCGCCATTGTACAAGCATCTTTTCCATCATTCGTTCGTTTTCCGACGGAGGTTGAGTTCCGTCGTTATTCGCTCCATACGTTTCTCGCCGAGCGGGTAGAAAAGGACTGCCGCTGCGGCCAACAAGCATCCGGCGGCCGGAAACCAGCTCATCATTAGCCGTACGCCCGCTATCGCCTCTCCGCTCTGCACCGCAGCCGACTGATCGTAACCGAATGCTGCGAGCAGCCAACCCGTCACAGCCCCGCCCAACGCCCAGCCGAGTTTCTGGGACATCGACGAAGAGGAGAAGATCAGTCCCGTCGGCCGTCGGCCGCTGCGGTATTCCTCGTAATCAACGATATCGGCATACATGCTCCACAACAAAGGCAGCACGACGCCCGCCGCAACGCTGACGAGCGCCTGCAAGGCAAACAGCCATCCCAGTTCGGAAGGCTCCAGCCGGAAGAAGAAGAGGCTTAGTACCGCTGCCGCACCCATTGCCGCGGCAAATGCTCCTTTCTTGCCGATGCGCGCCGCCAACGGCACGGCCAGTGCCACTCCGGCCATGTTGCCCAACTGACCCAGCAGCAGGTAAAGCGTTCCGAGCGTCCAACCCAGATGGGGCAGTTTATAAGCGCTCCGAACATAGTCCGTGAAATAGAAAATCGCTACCCCGTCGCGGATCGAGTTGAACAGCAGCACCGCCACTCCTGCGACCAGAAGAATCCACCACGGAGCGTTGCGGGCCAGGCTTTTCAGGTCGCGGCCGACCGATCCCTCCGCCAGCTGCGCGTCGTCGACCCGAATCCGTTCGCGCGTCCAGCGGAAGCAGAACCAGAAAAGCAGGGCGCAAATCGCTCCGATAACGGCCACGGCGCAAGTCCACGCCTCCGGCATCCCCGATATGGCCACGTCGCTCCCCGCGACGCTCCCGCTCAACCGGTCGGTATCTCCGCCGCCGAGCCGTCCGGCAAAGAAATCCACCAGCGGCTGCAACAGCATGAAGGTCACCAGACTGCCCACATAAGCGAAGAACATCCGGTAGGAGGAAAACGTATTGCGTATCTTCGTATCGGGCGTCATCACCCCGAGCAGCGAGGCATAGGGGACGTTGACCATCGTATAGACCATCATCATGGCCGTATAGGTGATATAGGCCCACGCCAGTTTCCCCGTCATCCCGAAATCGGGAGTCCAGAACGTCAGCACTCCGACCGCGGCGAAGGGAAAGGCACCCCACAGCAGGTAAGGACGATAACGCCCCCATCGGCTGCGGGTACGATCCGCCAGCAGGCCCATGATGGGATCGTTGAGCGAATCCCAGATACGGGTCACCAGGAACATGGTCCCGGCGGCAGCCGGCGTGATGCCGAACACCTTGGTGTAGAAAAAGAGCAGATACATGCCGAATATCTTCCAGAACATGCTCGAAGCCATGTCCCCGAAACCGTATCCGATCTTCTCCCGGAATGTGACGCTGTTTTTCATCGGTTATTCTTTCTTTCGTAATCCAGATTCCGGTCGATCAGTTCATTCAACCGCTCAACGGAAGCAGCCGTTGTAAGGCCGTCGGACGGCGTATGCAGGCAGTAGTCCACAAGCCTGTCGACAGTCGATGTCGCCACGTGCATGCGGGTGTCGCTCGACGCATAGTAGAGGAATACCCAGCCGTCGTCATCGGCGATCCAGCCGTTCGAGAACAAGACGTTCGACACGTCGCCCACTCGTTCTTCGCCCTCCGGTGCCAGTGCATATCCGGCCGGCATGGCGATCAGTCGCGAAGGATCGTCGAGGGCCGTCATATACATGTAAAGTACATAGCGGAGTCCCGCCGCACAGGCGCGTACGCCGTGGGCCATATGCAGCCACCCCTGCGGAGTGCGGATCGGATGGGGACCTTCGCCGTTCTTCACCTCCTTGATCGTGTGATAGAACCGCACGTCGATAATCTTTTCATCGCGGATTTCCGCGCGGGTCATGTCGTCCACCAATGCCCATCCGATCCCGCCGCCGAGAGCTCCGGCGGCAATAAACCCCTCCTGAGGGCGGGTGTAAAGGGCATATTTCCCGTTCACGAATTCAGGGTGGAGCACGACGTTGCGCTGCTGCGTGGGCGACTTGATGTCGGGGAGGCGCTCCCAATGCACGAGATCCTTCGTCCGGGCCACACCGGCCGTCGCCACGGCTGACGACAGATCGCCCGGGGCTGCCGACGGATCGTGCCGTTCGGCACAGAAGATGCCGTAAATCCACCCGTCCTCATGGGCCGTAAGGCGCATGTCGTAAAGATTCGTTTCGCTCTCGTCAATCGGGGGAATCGTCAGCGGATGGTCGCGGAAACGGAATCCATCTATCCCGTTATCGCTTTCAGCCAAAGCGAAAAAGGATTTGCGGTCGTTCCCTTCGACCCGGACTACCAGCACGTATTTGCCGTCGAACTTGATTGCTCCGGCATTGAACGTTCCGTTGATCCCGAACCGCTCGAGCAGAAAAGGGTTGGTAGCAGGGTTCAGGTCGTAGCGCCAGAAGAGCGGCGTATGTGCGGCCGTAAGGATCGGGTAGGTGTAACGAGTCCATACGCCGTTGGAATCCGCGGCCGGATTCTTCCTGCCGATCAACTCTTCATGGGCCGAACGCAGGGCTGAAATACGCTTCTCGAAATCAGAATTTGTCATAAAACGGATAAAATAGAGTATTTATTTTACTCCCGTGTGATCCGCAGGGCGAATCCCCCGGCGGGAGCTATCGTTATTTCCAACGTGCGATCCATTCCCAGCGTACGGGTTACACGCTGGTAATCATGTCCATACTTAGCGGCATTGGTGCCGTCGCAGAAGATCTCGGCCGTAAAGTTTCCGTCGCCAAGAAATCCGAGGTCGAGCGTCACCGTGCGGCCTTCGTGCCCCGTAAGGCCGCCGACGTACCAGACATCCCCTTTGCAGCGGGCGACGGCCGCATACTCCCCGAGGCATCCGTCAAGCGCCACGGTCCGGTCCCACACCGTGGGAACGCCGCAGATGAAAGCCGTACATTCGGGTTCCCGGTCGTAGTTGGAGGGCGAATCGCAGAGCATCGACAGCGGCGCATGAAAAACGATGTATTCAGCCAGCTGGCGGCAGCGGGTGCCCTGACTCATCGGCTCGCTGCGACGCGGAAAGAAGTGCCCCTTCGCGGCGTTGAGCATGGCTCCCTGCGTGTAGTCCACGGGGCCGGCGGTCATTCGGATGAACGGCATCGTCACATCGTAGGTCACCTGATCGACCGACTCTTCCGACCATTTCATCTGTTCCAGTCCATGTACGCCTTCGAAATTGACGACGTTGGGATAGGTGCGTTGCAGACCGGCAGGCTTATATATACCGTGGTAGTCGAGCAATAGTCCGTATTTGGCGGCGGTAGCCGCCCCGCGGTAGAGGAATTCGGCGATCTGCTGGTCATCACGGTCCATGAAGTCGACTTTGAATCCTTTGACGCCCAATGCTGAGTAATGGCGGCAAACCTCCTCCATGTCGCGGTCGAAGGCGCGGTAACCCGCCCATAGGATGATGCCGACGTCCTTCTCCTTCGCATAACGCAGCACCTCTTCCAGATCGAGGCGGTCGCTACCGCCCGACATCAGGTCGGTCTTGTCTTTCGACCATCCGTCGTCCATCACCAGATATGCGATTCCGTTGCGGGCCGCAAAATCGATGTAATGCTTATAGGTCGGCGTATTGATCCCGGCCTCGAAACCGACGCCGTGGAGTCCCCAGTCGTTCCACCACTCCCAAGCTGCCAATCCAGGGCGTATCCACGACACGTCTTCGAGACGCGACGGTTCGGCCAGCCGCATGACCATGTCGTTATCGAGCAGTTGCCGGTCCTCGCGGGCAATGAGGATCGTTCGCCACGGGAACGAAGTCTGGGGTGCGGCCTTGGCGATGAAATTGTCGTATTCATCCACGACGTTTTGGAGATTGTCATGTCCGCCGTCATGCGTACGCTTCGGATACGGTGCGAAAATACCGCGCAGGGAGTACCCCTGACCGGGATAATTGAAGTACATGCCCGGATAGGCTTGCAGGTCGGCCTCGGTAAAGCAGAGTTTCACACCGTCGTCGGCAGCCACGACCAGTGGCAGGAAAGCCAGTCGTGCAGGATCGAGCTTCGAAAGTCGGGTTACGGTATAGAGGTTCTCGAACGAAGTCTTGAACTGGCTCCCGAAAGGGACGATCTCAGTACCGTCGCAGTCCCGCACATAGGGTACCCAACATGTCCAGTCCTCCGGAAAAGCGGCGCCCGCCTCTTCGGAAGCGACAACCAGCGACCGGTCCGTCGTGGAAATGAATCGGTAGGCGACTCCATCATCGTAGGCTCGAAGTTCAATGGCGAAACCTTGCCGGAAATCAGCCCGCAGCCAGTTATAGTGGTCTGCGACCCGCTTTTTAATATAAAAAGGCGTCGCAAAAGAAGTATCGACCATCCCTTTGCGGATGCGGGACGGCTGCGCCGAACCTCCCCACACGGTCCCGTCGTCCAGCGTCATCGCCACCGGCACCGTCTTGCCGATCTCCCGGCAAAAGCTTTCCCAGCACTGGTAAACAATGTTCTCCTGCGGCGCCGTCGGCAGTTTGCTGGCGAAGCGTCCAAGATTCTGCAGGCTAAATTGCTCCGCCGCTTCGACAGTGACGTTGTCGCCAAGCAGCGTGCCATCGACCGGCGTGACCGCCGCGCC
>UROX01000104.1 GCA_900549685.1 uncultured Alistipes sp. | reverse complement strand
TTTCAGTTGAAAAAGGAGAAGGGATACCGGGGGAAGTATTACGCAGCTGCAGGAATAACTTATGGATACGTGCGTCCCCACCTACGAAGAAAAAGCGAAGAAAGCCGAAAACGAACTGACCTCGAAAGGACGCAGTCTGGAAAACAACCTCCGCGACTACCAGGAAAAAATCCAGAAAGGCCTTGTCACCCGTTCGCAGGCCCAGACGATGGAAGAAAACCTGAACAAACAGCAGCAGACCTTCGTCGAACACCGCGACAAAGTGATGGCCGAAATGGCCGAAGAGGAACAGGTGATGCTGAACCGCATTCATTACAGCATTACCCAGTACCTCAAAGAATTCAATGCCGACTACCGGTTCAAGATGATCGTCAGCTCGACCGGAGCGGGTCCCGTGCTCAACGCCGATCCGTCGCTGGACCTGACCGAAGTGCTGCTCGAAGGCCTCAACAAAAAATACGCAGCTGAAAAAGCCGCTACCGCCAAAGCCGCACCGACCGCAAAATAAAGCCGGAAACGGCTTCCCGGCGACAGCAGGCCGACGCGCTGCCTATCCGGAAAAAGGAATACACCCCTGCCGCAGCCCCTTGCGACAGGGGTGTTCCGTTCGTTACGGTCGCCATGCCGGCAACTTGACGTCCATGTCCCGCACCTCCGGCGGCATGCCACGGCTTTCGCCGCTGTCTTGTGCGGATACGATGCTGCATTCGGATCGTGCGGTTATTCCAATGCACCGAAATTTCCCGCCCGCATTTCTCGCAATTCGCAGCGACCGAACGTATTCTCCGGTCGGCTCGTCCCCTTCTGCTTCCGCAGGACTTTAAAAATACGGAGGCGACGTCCACGGCCGGCGCATCATAACCGCGGCGGCCCGCCCCGTCGAAGCGGAGCGCAACGGAAAGGCGACGGGGGTTCGGACCTATATATATATCAGGACCACGCCATACTCTTCCCTATCGACACGCCGACGGGAAACCGAGACGACACGCCTCCCGGCTCGTCATTTCAAATCCCAGCAAGAGTCCCTCAGAATACGCAGACACAGGCGACGGGGAACGAATCGGAAAAACGATTCTCCGAACGACGGTACGCCGGAATATACGGCCCTTATCGTACATCCATAATAAGGCGGTCGCCGGACACGCCCCCGGGACCGGAGGGTGTTTTTGTTTCTCTGAAATTTTCATTTACTTTGTCGGAACAATATTCCGACGGCTATGCGCAAATTTACCCTGTACGTCAAAGTGACGGCTCGCAGACTGAGCAATCCCGTCTTTTTCATGCTGCTGGCTCTGTCGGTGGGCTTGTGGTACATCTCGAAACTGAGCCACGTCTACACGGCGGAGATCAATATCCCGGTATGTATCGACAGCCTGCGGATCTCCGTGAGGTGCAACGTCGAAGGAGTGGGTTACAGGATTCTCCGGCACAAGATCGCGCCGGGCCGGAACCGGGTGACCGTCACGTCCGACGACATCGTCCTTACGCCCTCGGCCACCGTAGCGGACAAATACGATATTTCGCCGTTCGCCTTGCAGAACGCCATTTCGTCTCGGATTTCCGACCTGAAGATCAAATCCGTCCGCTCGCCCATCGAAATCGAACTTCCCAAAAACAACCATGATTAAAATCGGGATAACCGGAGGTATCGGAAGCGGGAAGAGCACGGTGTGCCGTGTCTTCTCGCTGCTGGGCATCGCCGTCTACGACTCCGACTCGCAGGCCCGGCGGCTGATGGAGGCCGACCGTGAGGTCGTGGAACGGATCGAAGCGTCGTTCGGCCGCGACATATACCGCGGAGGGAAACTCGACCGGCCGAAAATGGCCGCCCGGATCTTCGGCGACCGTTCGTTGCGCGAAAAGCTGAACGCCATCGTCCACCCGGCCGTAGAGGCCGACTTTGTACGGTGGGCGGAACGGCAGTCCGGGCACTATGTCATCGAAGAGGCCGCCATTCTGTTCGAAAGCGGCGCATGGCGGTGCATGGACGCCGTGGTAACGGTCACGGCCCCCGAGGTCATCCGTCTCCGCCGGGCCTGTCTGCGCGACGGCTGCGACGAGGCCTCCGTCCGGGCACGCATGGCGGCGCAGATCGCCGAACGGGAACGCATCGCGCGGGCCGACTACGTCATCCGCAACGACGACCGCGAGCCGGTCATTCCGCAAATTCTGAAACTGCACGAAATATTCGACCGGCTATGAAACTGACCGTAGGCAGCCGGAGCCTTTCTCTGGACACCCCCGTCGTGATGACGATCATCAACGTCACGCCCGACTCGTTCTTCTCCGGAAGTCGGACAAGGCAGGCCGACGCCATCGCCCGCCGGGCGGAACAGGCCGCCGAAGAAGGCGCCGCCATACTGGACGTAGGCGGCTACTCGTCCCGTCCCGGAGCGCTCGACGTTCCGCCCGGCGAAGAACTGAACCGCGTCACGCTGGCACTGGAGACGATCCGCCGGTACTTGCCGCAGATTCCCGTCTCGATCGACACGTTCCGGGCGAGCGTCATGGAGGGCGTGCTGGAACGGTTCGGTCCCTGCATCGTAAACGACATCACTGCCGCGCAGGCCGATCCCCGCATCGCGGAAGTCGCCGCCCGGTACGACGTACCCTTCATCGCCATGCACATGCGGGGCACGCCGCAGAACATGCAGACACAGACCGACTACCGCGACCTTACCGGCGAAATCATGCAGTATTTCGAAGAGAGAACCGCTTTGCTGAAACAGACGGGCGTGCGGCAGATCGTCCTCGACCCGGGATTCGGTTTCTCGAAAACCACGGAACAGAACTTCCGCCTGCTGCACGACCTCTCGCGACTGGCGGACACGGGCTATCCGGTACTGGCCGGCATATCCCGCAAATCGATGATATACAAAACGCTCGACACGACGCCCGAAGACGCGCTGACCGGCACGACGGCCCTGCACTGGGAATGTCTGCGGCAAGGTGCCTCGATCCTGCGCGTACACGACACGCGGGAAGCCGTTCAGGTCGTCGCGCTCTACCGGCAATTCACGACGCAAAATCCGCACACACCATGATACGGACCCAAGACATCCATAAAAGTTTCGGCACGCTCGAAGTACTCAAGGGCCTCGACCTGTCGATCGCCCGGGGCGAGGTCGTCTCCATCGTCGGCCCCAGCGGCGCCGGCAAGACCACGCTGTTGCAGATACTGGGCACACTGAGCCGCCCGACATCGGGCCGGATCGAAATCGACGGCACGGCAGTCCATGCGCTCTCCGACAAAGAGCTGTCGAAATTCAGGAACACGAAAATCGGATTCGTTTTCCAGTTCCACCATCTGCTGCCCGAATTCACCGCCTTCGAAAACGTCTGTATTCCCGGCTACATCGCCGGACGCGACCGCCGCGAGGTAGAAAAACGGGCCGGAGAACTGCTCGACATGCTGGCGCTGGACCACCGGTTCGCGCACAAACCGGCCGAGCTGTCGGGCGGCGAACAGCAGCGGGTGGCCATAGCCCGCGCCCTCATCAACTCGCCGGCCGTGTTGCTGGCCGACGAACCGTCGGGCAACCTGGACTCGAAAAACAAGGAAGAGATACACCGTCTGTTCTTCACGCTGCGCGACACGCTGGGTCAGACCGTCGTGATCGTCACGCACGACGAACAACTCGCCGAAATGTCGGACCGCAAAATCGAAATGGTAGACGGCCTGATCCGTCCCGGCTTATGACACACGAAGAACTCCGAGACCTGCTCGAAACGCTGCACGACCGATACAACCGTCCCGACTTCATCGAAGACGATCCCATATCGGTTCCGCATATCTATGCCGGGAAGAAAGAGATCGAGATCGCAGGCTTCTTCGCCGCGACGATCGCATGGGGCAACCGCAAATCCATCGTCCGCAACGGACGGCGGCTGATGGAGATCATGGACGATGCGCCCTACGACTTCACGATGCTCGCCACGGACAAGGAGCTGCTCGTACTGCACGATTTCGTCCACCGCACGTTCAACGGCAGCGACTGCATCGACTTCGTCCGCTCGCTGCGGCGCATCTGCAAGAACTTCGGTTCGCTGGGCGACTTTTTCGAGAAGACGTTCGCACGGACGGGCGACATGCGCACCGTATTGGCCGAATTCAGAAAATATTTCTGGAAAGGCCCCCACAATGCCAGAGCCGAAAAGCACCTCTCGTCCATCGAACGGGGCGCAGCCTGCAAACGGCTCTGCATGTACCTGAAATGGATGGTCCGCCGCGACGACCGCGGCGTGGACTTCGGGCTATGGAAATCGATTCCCCCTTCGGCGCTCTACCTTCCGCTCGACGTCCATACGGGAAATACCTCGCGCGAACTGGGCCTGCTCGTCCGCAAACAGAACGACTGGAAGGCCGTCGAGGAGGTCACGACAGCCCTCCGGGCATTCGATCCCGACGATCCCGTCCGGTACGACTTCGCCCTGTTCGGCGCAGGCATCGACGGTGCGATGCGCCCTTAGCGAGCGACGGCCCCCCATGCCCCGGATTCCTCCCGAGGGGAAAAACGGCCAACCGCACAGGCACGCCGCACGATGTACGAAGACGATGCGGCCATCCGGGACGGCACACACAGCCCATCGCAGAGAGGATAAACGCAGAACGACGGAAAGACGGGGTATCGTCCTTCCCCGAACCGTCACGCAGACTCTGACCGAAAACACCGACGACAACGGCATCTCCGACCGTATCGCAGTCTCCATACACCGACCGCTCCGCAAGGCGGAATTTCGGACGGAAGACCGGGCGGAACAACCAAAGTCCACGGTAAAAAATCGCACCGGTTTTCCCGCACAGCACAGGCCTGTTCCGACATAGGTGTCCTCCGCACTATCGAAAACCGCACCTCGAAACATACCTTCGCATCGGGCACGTCCCGTACCGCGAAGATTCCGGCGACGGCGAAGCGAAAAAACGTCCCGCGCAACGGCTCCGGCAAAAAAGACACAGCGTGACGCGCGTGTCTTCTCCGACCGGCGAATCGTCCCGTCGTCATCCCTCTGTAAAAGAGCGGGACCGGTAAAAACCGGATTTTTTCCTTTGATTTGCCCGTGATACTCCGTTCCTTTGCAGCGACCGAAAGAGAACGACACCATGACGGAACACCCGCACCACTCGGTGCTGCAACAACTCAAAAACTGGATGTTGCCCCTCGCGATGATCCTGGGCGGCATATTCTACCCGTTTTTTTCCTCGCTGGCTTTTCTGACGCCCTATCTCATCTTTCTGATGCTGCTGGCCCCCTATTGCAGGCTCTCGCCCGCGGACCTTCGCATCCGGCCGTGGCAGCTCATTCTGCTCACGATCCAGATCGCGGGCGGACTGGCGCTGTATGCGGTCCTGCGGCCTTTCGGGGAAGTCGTGGCACAGGGAGCGTTCATCTGCGTGCTGGCCCCTACCGCCACCTCGGCGGCGGTCGTGACGGGCATGCTGGGCGGCGACGTCGCCGCACTGGCGGCCTATTGTCTGCTCGGAAACGTCAGTGTGGCAATCGTCTCGCCGGTCGTCTTCTCGCTGATCGGGGAACAGGTGACGATGCCGTTCCTCGAATCGTTCGCCACGGTATGCCGCCAGGTCGTTCCGCTGCTCATCCTGCCGCTCCTCGTTGCATTGTCGCTCCGACGCTTCGCCCCCCGCATCCACCGCACGTTACAGAACCGGCAGATCGTATCGTTCTACCTCTGGGCCGTATCGCTGACAATCGTCATGGGCAACACGGTCGCCTTTCTGGTCCGGCAAGACGCCTCGAACTACCGGAACGAGATCGCCGTGGCCGCCGCCGCACTGATCGTCTGCGCCGCCCAGTTCCTGCTCGGCAGACGCATCGGCAAACGCTACGGCGACAAAGTGTCCGGCGCGCAGGGACTCGGCCAGAAAAACACGGTACTGGCTATCTGGATGGCCCAAACCTACCTGAACCCTATCGCTTCGGTCGGCCCCGCCTCCTACGTCGTCTGGCAAAACATAATCAACAGTTGGCAGTTATGGAGAAAACGCAGGAACGAACCGGAAACTCGAGCCGGAAGACGGTGACGCCACGACCGGGGACAAAAATACGAGATACCAGAAATACCGTTCCGCAGGGATTCGCAGAACGGGATATCCCACAGAACCGCTCCGGAAGGAACTACTCCCTGACGAACCGGTAATAGACGCCCAGCGGCAGGGATTTGTCGAAGCGGTCGGAAAAATAGAGTTCGCCGAAGCGATCTTCGGTGCAGGGGCCGACGGCCTGCCGCACCGCCGTACGGGCCAGCAGGGCCGAGAGCCCCATCGAATAGAGGTTCAGCACGAGGAAACTGCCGTGCGCCTCGAGCAGGCGGCCGCAGAGCGTGAGCATCTCGTCGATATGCTCTTCGAGCACCCATTTCTCGCCGGCGGCGCCCCGGCCGTAAGCCGGAGGGTCGAGGATGATGCCGCGGTAACGGCGGCCCCGGCGCACCTCGCGGCGGACGAACTTCAGCGCATCCTCGACGATCCACCGGATGCCATCCAGTCCGGAAGCCTCCATGTTCTCGCGTGCCCAGCTCACGACCGGTTTCACCGAATCGACATGCGTGACTTCGGCACCGGCGGCGCGTGCGGCCAGCGATGCCCCGCCCGTATAGGCGAACAGATTGAGTACCGGCGCACCGGTACCGATCCGTTTTACCTGTCGGGCGATGAAATCCCAGTTCTCGGCCTGTTCGGGGAACAGGCCTACGTGTTTGAACGACGTGAGTCCCAGCCGCATTTTCAGATCGAGCGCCTCGCTCCGGTAGCGGACGAACCACTGGGAGGGCATCCCGGACTTGCAGACCCACTCGCCCCGTTCGTCGCTGCGCTTGTCCCTGATAAAATAGGCATCGGCCCGTTCGCGCCACTGTTCGGCGGGCAGCGACCGTCTCCACACGGCCTGCGGTTCGGGCCGGGCCACCGTATAGCGGCCGAAGCGTTCGAGTTTTTCGAAATCGCCGCTGTCGAGCAGTTCGTAATCCTCCCAGCGGACGGGAGTGAGCAATTCGGATCGTATCATCGTGCGTTCGTTTTTTCGCGTTCGCCCCGACACACGACGCTCATTTCGCAACGGTCGCAGTCGAAAAGCAGTTCATAAACATATCGGTCGTGCCCGAGGAAAAGGCGGCCCTTGTAGGCGGGATTCCGGCGGAGGCACTGCCCCGTCTCGCGACGCACACAATAGCGCGTCCGCATCACCGTCTTGTCTTCGAGCGAAGCGTTCAGGTCGTATCCCGGCTCGATGCGTTCCACACCGTGCTCGCGATAGAAACGTTCGGCGAGCGAATTGGTCACATTCTCGTCGCCCGGAAGCACGCTCTGCGGGAAAGGCACACCGGGTTGTTCCGGACGACGCTCGCGCCGGGCATAACGCCGTGCACGCGCCTCGGTCATCCGGGCAATCGCCTCGCGGCGCAGATCGTTCAGCACCGAGACCGGCACGAACCGCGGCACATCGGCACACACCTTCACCGGCCCGACCCGGTATATCGTATCGCCCGTCTTGGCGATCTGCGTACGGATCGTCTCTTCGGCTCCGGCCGCGTTTCTCGCCTCTTCGAACCGGCCCTCCCGCGACACGCTCACCGCAGTCGTTCCGTCGTCGAGCACGAGTTCCAGCCACTCCGGACAGACCGTCACGCGAGCCGACAACGGCAATGTCCGCCGGATACGGGCACGTTCGAGCGACGAGACGAACCGATAGTCGAGGTTCCGGAATAGCTCCGTCCCCGGACGGATGCCGTCCATCTTTCCCGGCCATCCGCAACGGCCCTCGGCCCGGTCTATCCGGGTTCCGGCGAGCTTGCCGGACGGAGCGACGAAACAGATGCCGTCGCCGGCGGAAAGCGACGCCTCCCGTTCGAGCACAAACCGTCCGCGTCCCGCCTCGGCTACCCGTCCGAGCGGCTCGCCCATCGCCTTGGGCGTATCGAACGACGCCACGCCGCGACGGGGACCGTCGATAAAATAGGTCGTCGCCCCGCGCGAAAAACTTTTGGCAGGATCGGGATCGAATCCCAGTTCGCAATCGCCTTCCGAGGTGCGGACCAGATCATGGCGCCGGGCCATGATTTCGTCCAGCCGGCGGCGGTACCACCCCACGATGTTCCGGACGTAGGCCATATCCTTGAGGCGCCCCTCGATCTTGAACGAACGCACGCCGCTGTCGATCATCGCCTCGAGGCGGTCCGAAAGATTGAGGTCGCGCACCGACAGCAGGTATTTGTCTCTCATCAGCGGCCGCATCCGCTCGTCGAGCAGATCGTAGGGCAGACGGCAGGCCTGCGAGCAGTCACCCCGGTTGCCGCTGCGCGGACCCAGCGAACGGCTCATGTAGCAGCGGCCGCTGTAACACACGCACACGGCACCGTGCACGAACGCCTCGATCTCGGTATCCGGCACGGATTCTGCGATGATAGCGATCTCGCGCAGTGTCGCGGCCCGTTCGAGCACGATGCGGGTGAATCCGGCCGAAGCCCAAAACCGCGCCCGCTCCGGGTCCATGTTGAACATCTGCGTCGAAGCATGCAGCTCGACCGGAGGCAGATCCATGCGCAGAAAAGCTGCGTCCTGCACAATGAGCGCATCGGCACCGGCCCGGCACACCTCGCGGGCCAGCAACTCGGCCCGACGGAGTTCGTGCTCGTAGAGCAGCGTGTTCATCGTCACGAACACCCGTACCCCGAACCGGTGGGCATAATCGCACAGCCGGCCGATGTCGGCAATGGGCTGAATGGTGCCAATCTCGTTGTTGGCGGACATGATGGAGATGAGAATGGTGTCGGGCCGGATAGCGGCCTTCACATCCGCCGGATTCACAAAGCCCGCGCTGTCCACGCCCAGATAGGTCACCTGGAAGCCCTCGTACTTCTCCAGATACCGAAGGGTGTGGAGGATGGCGTGGTGCTCGATGGTGGAGGTGATGATGTGCCTGCCCTTCCCTCCCCGGGCCTCGGCCACGCCCCGGAGGGCCCAGTTATCGGCCTCAGTGCCGC
>UROX01000103.1 GCA_900549685.1 uncultured Alistipes sp. | reverse complement strand
TACGAAAGCTTTATTGGAGCCGATGGGGTCTTGGGCCTGGTGGCGTTCCTGGATTCAGTTGTTTGTCGGCAGCATCGTGCTTTCCGCAGGATTCGTGCTGTTTATGAATCCCTACAAAATCGTTCCGGGCGGAGTGTACGGAGCGGGCATCGTGCTGCACAGCCTTTTTCCGTCGATACAGGTGGGCACCTTCGGTCTGATGTTCGATATCCCGCTGCTGCTCATCGGATTCAGGGTATTCGGACGGATGTTCGGCGCCAAGACCGTTTTCTCGGCGCTGCTCATTCCGATGGTTATGAACGGCATGACCTACCTGATCGGCGAGAACCCGGCGCAGATGTTCGGCGGCAACATGGACCTCTCGCAGGACATGTTCCTGCCCTGCATATTCGGCGGCGTGATGATCGGCACGGGTACGGGGCTCATCATCAAGTCGCACGCCACCTCGGGCGGCACCGACATCATCGCCATGCTGCTGACGCGCTTCGCGAAGTTCCGTTTCTCGCGGGCCATCCTGCTCGTCGATTCCACCGTCGTGATTTTCGGCATGATCGTTTTGGGCGACTGGCGCTTGCCGCTTTATTCTTTAGTCACTATCTTTGTCGCATCGAAGGTGATCGACTACATCGTAGACGGCGCCAGCTACGACAAACTGCTCTTTATCATTTCCGGCCGCAAAGAGGAAATCCGCGAGTTCATCCTCGAAAAGATGGGCCGGGGCGGCACCTATATCAAAAGTTCGGGCATGTATACCGCGCAGCAGAGAGACATGATTTTCGTCGTGGTGAGCCGCAACGAAGTGTCGATGATCCGAAGCATGATCCACGAGATCGACCCCGCGTCGTTCGTCGTGATCGTAGACGCTTACGAGACTTTCGGCGACGGCTTCAAATCCTTCCCCGAAAGCGAAAAAAAGAAGTAAACAGGGAAACACGCATGGATTTCAACGCTGCGAACATCAAACGGCTGCGCCCTCTGGCGGGCGACGGCCGACGACTCTATATCGAAACCTACGGTTGCCAGATGAACGTGAACGACAGCGAGGTCGTGCTCTCAATCCTGCAGGACGAAGGCTACCGCTATACGGAAGACATCGCCGAGGCGGACGTGATTCTGGTCAATACGTGCTCGATCCGCGACAACGCCGAACAGAGGATATGGGGTCGCCTCAACGAGTTCAAAGCGTACAAGAAAAAGAAACCGGCCCTGATGGTCGGCGTCATCGGCTGCATGGCCGAACGGCTGCGCGAACAGCTTATCGAACGCGAGCGGCTCGTCAATGTTGTAGCCGGCCCGGACGCCTACCGCGATCTGCCCAGGCTGCTGCGCCAGGCCCGCGAAGGAGCGCGTTCGGTCAATGTCCTGCTGTCGCAGGAGGAGACCTATGCCGAAATCACACCCGTGCGCACCGACAGAAACGGCGTGAGCGCCTTTATCTCGATCATGCGCGGATGCAACAACATGTGCTCGTACTGCGTCGTGCCTTACACGCGGGGAGCCGAACGGAGCCGCGATCCGCAGACGATTCTCGACGAAGCCCGCATGCTGTTCGAAGCCGGCTACCGCGAAGTGACGCTGCTGGGTCAGAATGTGAACTCGTACCGCTGGAAAACAGGGGATCGCACCACGACCTTCGCCGATCTGCTCGAAGCCGTGGCGGAAACCGATCCGCTGCTGCGGGTCCGTTTCTCGACCTCGCACCCCAAAGACCTCGGCGACGACGTACTGGAGGCGATGGCCCGCCACCGGAACATCTGCCGGGCCATCCACCTTCCGGCCCAGTCCGGTAGTACGCGGATGCTGGAACTGATGAACCGCAAATATACGCGCGAGTGGTATCTGGAACGCATCGCAGCCATCCGCCGCATCCTGCCCGACTGCGCGATCTCGACCGACCTGATCGCCGGATTCTGCACCGAGACCGAGGAGGATCACCGACAGACGCTCTCGCTGATGGAAGAGGTGGGCTACGAGTTCGCCTTCATGTTCAAATATTCCGAACGCCCCAATACCAAAGCCGCACGTCACTGGCCCGACGACGTACCGGACGAAACCAAAACCGCACGTCTGACCCAGATCATCGAGTTGCAGAACGAACTCTCGCTGCGGAGCAACCGGCGCGACGTCGGCAAGGAGTTCGAAGTGCTGGTCGAAGGCGAGTCGAAACGTCGCAGCGACCAGCTTTTCGGCCGCACCTCGCAGAACAAGGTCGTCGTCTTCGACCGGGGCGATTACCGGGTCGGCGACTACGTGCGTGTGCGCGTCACCGACTGCACGTCGGCCACACTCACGGGCGAAGCGCTGGAATAGCGACTGCGGTCCGAACAAACGGCCCGTACGTTTCGGGCCCGATTCGAACGAAAGCGACCGTAAGCTACGGACACAACGGCATCGCCCCCCTCGCGCATTCGGTTTTCCCCTCAGGTTTCCGTACGGAAACGGCAGAACACGAATGCAGTCCTGCTTTCGCCCCACGCTTCCTGTCGAATCCGTCACACTCCCCTTACGCACTCCGTCGCGAATCCCGACACGGGAACGGTGCACCGCGAAAAGCGCTTTCTATTCCGAAGCCTCCCGGACTTTCCCATCCCTCTGCCCGGCGAATCCCAGCCGGGGAATCATGACATACGGACCCTCCTCGAGCTGTCGAACAACAAGATAGCACCGTGTGCGAAGGTCGAAAACCCTCCGTCGCCGATCCGCAACCCGATCGTCTGCGGTCGCAGTTTGCCGAACAGACTCGAAGCGCCCATACCCAGCAGAAAAACGCACTGACAACCGACCGGCCAATCGACGGACAGACAGGAGACACAGCCTACCGAAAAGTGCCACCCGGCCCACTGCTCCCGACCTTTCCACACGCCATCGCGTTCTGTCTCTTTACCATCCCCGCCAAAGCATATCCGGACGAAACGGACACCGCCGTCTCCGGGTCTCTCGGCAAAAACCGCATCCGGCTCGTACCCCGACACCTACCCGGCGGACTCCGGCAACGCACCGCCGTCGGACCGAGGCGACTGCCTGATCCGAACTGTCGTTCCACAACAAAATGCGTGTCCCGACTATGAAACAAACGGGATCGGCATGGTTTCTCCGTACATCGTTTCCCGACGGAACAGCACGACAGAGCCGAGAGCCGCTCCCGGACACGAAAAAAGGCGTCCGGAAAACCGGACGCCCTCTTTCTTTCGGCAGATCGCGGACGCAAAGCGCCCCCGAAAAGCCTATTGTACTGTTTTAACGATTTTTTCGAATGCGGCGGGGTTGTTCATCGCCAGATCGGCCAGCACCTTGCGGTTGAGCTGAATGCCTTTGGCGTTGATTTTACCCATAAATTCCGAATAAGTCATACCGTGGCTGCGGGCTGCGGCGTTGATACGCTGGATCCACAGGCTGCGGAACTGACGTTTTTTGTTCTTACGATCGCGGTAAGCGTAGGTAAGACCTTTTTCGACGGTGTTTTTGGCGACCGTCCAGACATTTCCCCTTGAACCAAAGTTACCCTTGGCAAGTTTTAAAACCTTTTTTCTTCTGGCTCTGGATGCTACTGCATTTACTGACCTTGGCATAGTTGTAAAGTTTTACGAGCGGTCAGCGGCATGGTTCTCCCATACTCTTCGGGGCTGACTCCCTCTTCGTTTGACGTAATGGCGCGAAACAGCGCGGCGATTATTTCACCAACAGCAGTTTCACATTGGCCTCGTCGGCCTTCGAAATCAGACCCGAGTAGGTCAGATTGCGTTTTTGTTTGGTTGTTTTCTTGGTCAGGATGTGACTTTTGAAAGCGTGCTTTCTCTTGATCTTTCCTGATCCGGTGAAGTCGAAACGTTTCTTCGCACCGGAATTGGTTTTCATTTTCGGCATTCTACTAAAATTTAGATGTTAAACAGCCCACAAAGATAAAAATTAATCGCGAAATAAAAAAACGCTTCTTATCTCCGATCGCCGGTCGCCGACGAGGACACGGTCGCCGTCGCCCGGTGGACGGAAAGCGAACGAAAAAACAGGAGAAACGCCCTGGGCGGCAAACTGCATACCAGCACCGCGAAAACCTCCGCAGCCGTCCGGAGAGACGTCCGACCTCGCAGGGAAACGACGAAAGGACGACGCACTTCCCGCAGCCGGCACGACCCGCGCCAGACGGTCCGGAAGCGCCTCCGGCCTGCGAACGCCACCCTCTGGCAGAGTTCTTGCGGAACCTCCGAAACGTCAATGATAAAACCTTAAAGAATTATGGATACGATCTTCAAAAACTGGTGGCTGTTGCTTATCAACGGCATTCTGTTTCTTATTCTGGGCTTCAGCTCGCTGGTCCACCCGATCGCGGCACTCGTCTCGATAGCCGTCTACATCGGGGCCGTCGCATTGGTTTCGGGCATCATGTCGCTCGTACTGGCTTTTTCGAACATGCGCAGACAGGGCTGGGGATGGCGCTTTTTCGAAGGCGTGATCGACATCGTGTTCGGGTTGCTGATGCTGGCCAATCCGCTCGTCTCGGCCGAGATCATCCCCGTACTCATCGGCATCTGGGTATTCGTCCGCGGGCTGACCTACATCGCCGACTCGTTCTCGTGGCGTCGCCGCGGCTCGAACATCTGGGGGCGCTATCTGCTGGTCGGCATTCTGCTGCTGGTACTGGGTTTCCTGATGATGCTCGACGAAAGGTTCGGATTGCTGCCGGTGGCCTATCTGGCGACGTTCGTCTTCCTGTTCATCGGATTCGGAAGCATCTTTCTGGCGCTCGACCTGCGTCTGATCGGCAAAAAGTCCGAATAAAGACGGACGAGGACGCCCCGGGAAGAGTGTCGTTTTTTATTTGCAGATGAAACCGGAATGGACTAATTTTACGGATCATTAACAAAAAACAGACACCATGGAAGAGAAAATTCTGAAAGCCCTGCAGGAAAAAGGCGCGATGCGTCCGGGCGACATCGCCGCTGCGGCAGGCGTCGAAAAAGCCGAGGCCGACAAAGCGATCAAGAAACTGGTCAAAGAGGGAAAGGTATACTCCCCGAAACGCTGCTATTACGACATTCAGAAATAACCCGACCGATGAAAAACGCATTCGAACGGTTTCTGTTGTCGATAGCGCTGCTCGCCCTCATCGGCACGGGCGAACTCTCGGCACGGGGCGACTGCCCTCTGCGCGTAGGTTCGTACAACATCCGGATGAACACGCCCGTAGACGGCAACAACATGTGGAACTTCCGCAAGGAACGGGTCAAGAACCTGATTCTGTTCCACGGCTACGACATCGTCGGCGTGCAGGAAGCCCTTCCGCTCCAGATGGACGACTTGCGGCAGATGCCCGAGTTCGCCTCGGTAGGCATCGGACGCGACGGCGAGAACGGAGGCGAGTTTTCGGCCATCTTCTACCGCACGGACCGCATACAGGTGCTCGACAGCGGCACGTTCTGGCTCAGCCAGACGCCCGAGGTGATGTCCAAAGGGTGGGACGCGCAACTGCACCGCATCTGCACGTGGGCGAAGATGAAAGACCGCAAAACGAAAAAGGTGTTCTATTTTTTCAACACCCACCTCGACCACATCGGTCCGACAGCCCGGCGCGAGTCGGCCGCCCTGCTGCTCGAAAGAATCGGACAGACGGCCGGAACGAAATATCCGGTCTTCTGCACCGGCGATTTCAACTCGCAGCCCGACGCCGAACCGATCCGGATTATGAGAAGCGGACTGCTCGACGCGAAGACGATCTCCGAAATGCCGCCCTACTCGCCCGGCTGGAGCTACACGGGCTTCGACGTCCGGATTCCGGAACGGCTGATGCAGAGACGGGAGATCGACTACGTGTTCGTCAATAACCGGGTACGGATTCTGAAATACGGCGTCCTGACCGATTCGGACGGCAAATATTTCCCGTCCGACCACTTTCCCGTTTTGGTCGAAGCCATTCTGAGATAACGTACACCGACCGCAAGTCGGCTCGATAAACCCGAAAAGGGCGGCTCATAAGCCGCCCTTTTTCGTCATGTCCGCTCCGCTGCCGCCCGGAGACGGAATATCCAACCGCCCCGAATACTCCCGAAGACGCAGCAGGGAGCAGGACATGCCGTTTCCGGCACAACTTGGGACGATTCTCGTCCGTCGGCCTCCGCACGGGGCATAGCACATAAATACAGGACAACTCCGCCGGAAGAAAGACGATACGCCGTCCGGGCAGGTACAGACGGACACTGCGGCGGTCGCAGAAACCGATCCGCCCCGAGACCGCGCGTCTCAGAACAGCAGATCGCGCTCGCCCCCGCGGATGCGTTGCAGCCGAAGGTTCAGTTCGTCCCGTTGTTCGAGCGCGGCGACTTCCTCGCCGATGCGGCGCCACCCTTCGGCCCTCAGTGCCTCCGGCGCATAATCCTCGAGGTATTCGGCGAAGGTCAGCAACGCGTTGGGCGTACAGAACCGCTTGATGAATCCTTTGGTGGAGAACTCCATGAAATGTTCCCCCGTCCGCCCCTTTCGGTAACAGGCCGTACAGAACGAAGGGATCTGTCCCCGTTCGCAGAGTCCGGCGATCACTTCGGCGAGCGGACGTTCGTCGCTCAACTCGAACTGCTCGCGGTCGAGGTCCTGTTTCTGCGAAGCGGCCGTGTATCCGCCAATCTCGAGCTTCGTCCCGGCATCGATCTGCGAGACGCCGTATTCGATCAGCCTGTCGCGCAGGGCGGCCGGCTCGCGGGCGGTCAGAATCAGTCCCGTATACGGAACGGCCAGCCTGAGGATAGCGACCATGCGTTCGAAATCGCGGTCCGCCACCGGAGCGAGCGACGTCCGGTTCAGCGACGAAGCATTCTGAATGCGCGGGAACGAAATAGTATGGGGTCCCACACCGAAACAGGCCTCCAGATGGTTCGTATGCCGGACGAGCGCAAGCAGTTCGAAAGCCCAGTCACCGAGGCCGAGCAGCACGCCGAGGCCCACGTCGTCGATTCCGGCTTCCATCGCCCGGTCCATCGCCAGCAACCGGTAGGCGTAATCGCTCTTGGGACCCGACGGATGGAAACGGGCATAGAGGTCCGGATCGTAGGTCTCCTGAAAAATCTGATAGGTTCCGATGCCTGCCTCGCGCACGGTACGGAATCCCTCGACATCCAGCGGGGCGGCGTTGATATTGACCCGGCGAATCTCGCCCCGCCCCTGTCGGGTTCCGTAAACGGTGCGCACGGTACGGGCGATGTAGTCGGGACCGTAATCGGGATGCTCGCCGTAAACGAGAATCAGGCGCTTATGCCCCGCCGCCTCGAGCGCCCGCGTCTCGGCCTCGATCTCGGCATCCGTGAGCGTCCGGCGGCGGGCGGCGCCGTTACCGGCCCGGAAACCGCAATAGGCGCAGTTGTTGATGCAGCGGTTGCCGATATACAGCGGCGCGAACAGCACGATGCGGTTGCCGTAGGTCCGCCGCTTGAGCCGTCCGGCAGCATCGAAGATCGTCTCCACGGCCTCCGGCGAATCGGCGGCGATCAACGAGGCGGTTTCCTGCAACGAAAGCCGCCGGTTGTCCATCGAACGGTCGATGATCGCCCGCAGTTCGGCGGGCGAAGGCGGACGGACCGCCCGGAGAATGCCGCGAATCTCTTCGGCATCGAGAAACATCCGGCCGGGGACATCCGGCAACGCGTATTTTTGAGGATCGAAAATCATATCGAAACGATGAAAGAACGGGACAAAAGTAGCACAAATTTACGAATCCCGCACCCGAGCGACGCCCCTGCACATTCCGGATTCCGGCCGGACCGACTCGTATAAAAAACCGAAATCATTACGACGGAACGTGCCGACACTCGCAGCAACTCCGTATTTTCCGCAGACCGTACTCGAGATCCCGCCGGGGGCGGCTCTTCCGCCCCGGCAACACGGCCGCAGGCCATGAATCGCTGCGGCCAGACCGTCCGGATACCGGCACGGAAAAGGCTGCCCGCCGATGGCAGACAGCCTTTGTGTGGAAAAATTTTTCTGTTCCGTATTTTCCGCACGAACGGTTCCGTCTCCGGAAACACCCGGCGGTCCGGACTATTTTATCCTGCCTTCCCGCAACTGTCCGAGCCAGCGCGACAAAGCCCCATGATATTCGTCCCAGTAAGTGAAATCGCCGATCCAGCCGTGGCGACCGGTCGGATAGATATGCAGTTCGGCGGCCACGCCGTTCGCCTTGAGCGCGTCGTAGAAAAGCGTGCTGTTCCGCGTAGGCACCACCTCGTCGTCGTCGCTCAACGCGATGAACGCAGGCGGCGTCTGCGGCGTAACCTGCCGTTCGCTCGAATAGCGTTCCACCAGCGCGGCATCGGGCTGCGGGCCGAGCAGGTTATTGCGCGTATCCCACTGGGTGGGTCGGTCCTGCATCGTGATGACCGGATAGATCAGCACGGCAAAATCGGGCCGGGTATCGGTCTCGAACTGCGTGGCGGCCGTCGAGGCGAGATGTCCTCCGGCCGAAAAGCCCATGATGCCCACCTGAGCGGGGTTTATTTTCCATTGCGAAGCGTTGGCGCGGACGATGCGGAACATCTCGCGGACATCCTCCATCGGGATCTCGTGGTGTCCGTTGGGCATCCGGTAACGCAGCACGAACGCAGCGACGCCCTGTTCGTTGAGCCAGCGGGCCACGTCGAGTCCCTCGCGGGCATAGCACACGCAGCCGTATCCGCCGCCCGGACAGACGACAACGGCCTGTCCGTTGGCTTTTTCCGCTTCGGGCAGGAACACATAATAGTCGGGGGTCGTTACGGCGAAACGGACCTCGCCGTTATCGGCCGTCGCCGAAGGATCGATGCCGTTGGAGGTTTTCGGACCGTCGGGATAGAGCGCCCGGGGTTCGGGATCGCCGGCCGTCAGGACGGTCGCGGCCGCACAGAAAGCGGCGAGAGTGACCAGAATTTTTTTCATCGTATCGTTATCTTTATCGGATTCAAAACTTCCCGCAAGGCGGAACCGAGAGTAAAGATAGGAAAAAAACGGTAAATTTGCAGTATAATTATCGAGCGCCTCCGAATTTGTTGCTACTTGATAATATTTAT
>UROX01000102.1 GCA_900549685.1 uncultured Alistipes sp. | reverse complement strand
TGAGAAAGAAAGCCTGGAGCTGATCGCCCGGATGATCCAGTCCACGCAGCGCAATCTGGTGTCGGGTAGCGGGAATGTTTTTCTGTCTTACGGTTATACGGCCGTCGTCCTTTCCGTGGTCGTTTTCGGTCTTAATAGGCTGACGGGTAATCCGATGTGGAACTTGTTGTGGCTGGCGATGTTCGTTCCCATGCTTTGTCGGACCATAGGCGGAAAACGTCCTGAGGTCGTTACTTATACGGATGCGACGGTCGGGGATATTTGGCGCGTCGTCAGCGCGTTGTTCTGTTTGACGCTCATTGCCATACCGGCAATCGGGCTGTTGCTTCTGGGGCAGTGCGGTTTTTCGCTGATGTTGCCCCTGTGCCTGCTTTATGCCGGAATCGGTACGTCCGTGACAGGTGTCGTGACGAAAGTCCCGTCGTTGGTCTACACGCCGTTCGTCGCTTTTGCTTTCGCCATGTATATGCTTATGGTTCTGGCCGGAGGAGGAACGGCTACCGCCGTGTGGCATCTGTATTTCGGGTTGTCGTTTCTGGCGATGATGGTGATTCCCGGACATGTTCTGAACCGAAAAACGCTCCGGACATGTTAGGCGAATTGAACCCGTTGCTTCACTCGCAACTGCGGCTGGCCGTCATGTCCTTGCTGTTGTCGGTGGAAGAGGCGGATTTTACGTATCTGAAGGAGAAAACCGACGCGACGGCCGGCAATCTGAGCGTGCAGATCGACAAACTGAGCAAGGCCGGCTATATCCGGGTGACGAAAGAGTTCGTGGGGAAGAAGACCCGTACGTCGTGCCGCATTACCGAACAGGGACGGGCTGCGATGGAGGAGTATGTCCGGACGTTGAGAACCTATATCCGACTCTGAGAACGGACCGAAGCGCTCCCTTGTAAAAAACGAAATCCGGACGATTCTGAAATGATCGTCCGGATTTCGTTTTCTCGTGTTTGCAGATCGGCGATGCTTGGCCCGGTTTCGACGGCGGTGTGTCGGGTGTCGTTGCCGAACTTGCGAAGTTGGCCCGTGCGTCGTCTGTCCGGGAAACCCGTGATTCCGGAGAAAGGGTGGGGGCCGTCCGGTCTATACGGTACCCACGGCGATTGCAGCTTCGATCCGGCAGCTTCGGGACGGATTGCCGTCGAAGAGTGCCGGCCTTGCCGGAATTGCAGAAACGCTTTGCCGGATCGGAGTCGCCACAACGGTTCCTCCGGGATTTCGGTCCGTCAGCAGGCGGACCGGAGGTCGCCGAATTTCCCGTTCTCGATTTTGTTTTTGGCGTAGTCGGCCGTGATTTCGAATTTCTTCGTGTCGTTCCGGCCCGGCAGTTCGAACATGCTGTCCATCATAATGGCTTCGCAGATCGACCGCAGTCCGCGGGCGCCCAGCTTGTACTCGACGGCCTTGTCCACGATATAATCCAGCGCCTCGTCCGTGAACGAGAGTTCGATGCCGTCCATCTCGAACAGCTTGACGTACTGACGCGTGATCGCGTTTTTCGGCTCGGTGAGGATCGAACGCAGCGCCGTGCGGTCCAGCGGTTCCAGATAGGTCAGCACCGGGATACGGCCGATCAGTTCCGGAATCAGTCCGAACGATTTGAGGTCCTGCGGCTGGACGTACTGCATGATGTTCTGCCGGTCCACCCGTTCTTTCTTCAGCTGTCCGTAGCCCACGACCTGCGTGTTGAGACGCTGGGCGATCTTCTTTTCGATGCCGTCGAAAGCACCGCCGCAGATAAACAGGATGTTGGATGTATCGACCTGGATGAATTTCTGGTCGGGATGTTTGCGGCCTCCCTGGGGCGGAACGTTCACGACGGTTCCTTCCAGAATTTTCAGCAGGGCCTGCTGCACGCCTTCGCCCGATACGTCGCGCGTGATGGACGGGTTGTCTCCCTTGCGGGCGATTTTGTCGATCTCGTCGATGAAGACGATGCCCCGCTGGGCCTGTTCCACGTCGTAGTCCGCCACTTGCAGCAGCCGCGAGAGAATGCTCTCGACGTCTTCTCCGACATAACCCGCTTCGGTCAGCACCGTGGCGTCCACGATGGTGAACGGCACCTTGAGCAGTTTGGCTATCGTGCGGGCCAGCAGCGTCTTGCCCGTACCGGTCTGGCCGACCAGCATGATGTTCGACTTGTCGATCTCGATCGTCCGTTCGTCGGTCTCTTCGTGCATCAGTCGTTTGTAGTGGTTGTAAACGGCTACGGCCATGTGGCGTTTGGCACCGTCCTGTCCGATGACGTACTGGTCGAGAAAAGCCTTGATTTCGGCCGGTCGCAGCAGCTCCTCGATGCGGATCGGCCGGGGTTTCCGTCGGGCAGTCCGGTTGCTCTCTTCGAGCAGGGTGTGTCCGTGCTCGATGCACTGGTCGCAGATGTTCGCGCCGTCGCTTCCCGAAAACAGTACGCCGACCTCGTTGCGGGACAAACCGCAGAACGAGCAGCGGTCGGTCGTGTCGTTAGTAGTCTTTTTTCCCATAAGTCGAGTGTTGGGAACAGCGGCGACGGCTGTCGTACCTTCACCGCGGTTCCGGTTTCGTTCCCGCCGTGCGGGAGTCTATTTCTTTCTGCCTGCGAGCACTTCGTCGATCAGGCCGTATTCTTTGGCTTCCGGAGCGGTCATCCAGTAGTCGCGGTCGGCGTCTTTTTCGATCTTTTTGAGACTTACGCCCGAGTGCAGCGATAGGATTTCGTAAAGCTCCTTTTTCGTGCGAACGATCTGCCGGGCCGTGATCTCGATGTCGGAAGCCTGTCCTTCCACGCCCCCGAGCGGCTGGTGGATCATCACTCTCGAGTGGGGCAGGGCCGAGCGTTTGCCCGCGGCTCCGGCCGTCAGCAGCACGGCTCCCATACTGGCCGCCAGCCCCGTGCAGATCGTGGCCACGTCCGAGGAGATCAGCTGCATCGTGTCGTAGATGCCCAGTCCGGCGGTTACGGAGCCGCCCGGCGAGTTGATATAGATCTGAATGTCCTTGTCGGGATCGACCGATTCGAGGAACAGCAGCTGGGCCTGGATGATGTTGGCCGCGTCGTCGTGGATCGGGCAACCCAGAAAGATGATACGGTCCATCATCAACCGCGAGAAAACATCCATCGTGGCGACGTTCATCTGCCTCTCTTCGATGATCGTAGGCGAGATGTAGTCCTGCGTGATCGTCTTGAACCGGTGCAGCTTCATGCTGCTGATCCCGGCGTGGCCGGTCGCGTATTTTTCGAATTCGCTTTTGCTCATATCTTTTCGTTTTGTCGTTGTTCCGAAAATTTTGATTCTTCCGTCACGTATCTTTTGTCGTATCCGGAAAATCGGAATTTTCCCGCCCGATCTCCGCTGTCCGCGACAGCCTGCGTCTTCGGAGCGGAGCTGCTTCCGTCTCGGCGAAGTTCGGAGCTGCTTTCCTGAATCCGTTCGTGCGAACGGTCGGTCGTGTCGGGCCTGTATGACCGCTTCTTTCCGTACACGAAACGGGAAAGTACGGAAAGATATTGCCTGCCCTCCGGCTGCGGGCGTCCGGCGAAGACTCAGCGTACCAGCCGTACGACGGAAATCACGGGTCTGTGATCCGAGGTTTCCGCTTCGCCGACCTCGGTCGATTCCAGTTCCCATTCCTGTGCCGGATAGCCGAACAGGTAGTCGATCCGTATCGAGGGTCGGTCGGCCGGGAAAGTCGGGTCCGTGCCGCAGAGCATCTTCCATCCGTTTTCGAGTAGGAAACGGATGGCTCGTTCGTCGGGTTCCGCGTTGAAATCTCCTCCGAGCAGGACCGGCCGTCCGAACGTCGCCGCTTCCCGCACGAGGGCCTCGATCTGTTCGAGCCGGCTTTCGGCATCCCTGTGATGGAGGTGGGTCGAGACGAAGACGATTGTGTCGCCCTGTGCCGTTTCGACTTCTGCGGCCAGCATCGCCCGTTGTTCGTCCGTTTCGTCTCGGCGGGGCAGCATCGTTTTGCGGACCCCGATATAGGGCAACGCGCTCAATATGCCGATTCCGTACAGACCGCCGGCATGGGGGATCGTTTTGCCGTACAGGGGCAGCATGCCGGTCCTGTATCCCAGTTCCGTGGCAAAATCCCTGCCGTGCTGGTGCGGCGCAATGGGCCGTGCGGTTTTGCAATCGACTTCCTGCAAAGCTACGAGATCGGGCTGTCCGGCACTTATCGTCGCTGCCAGTTCCTCGAGCGAGGCACGTTCGCCGAACCGGAGGTTATAGGTCATCACGCGCAGTCTCGTCGTATCGCCCTGTCCGTGAAGAGCAAAACATACCATCCACAGCGCGAACGGCAGAAAAGATCTCCCGAAGTGTCCCATGTGTTTTTTCTTTCGTGCAAAAGGCGCGGTAAGAGCCGCGCCTTCATACATATAGTGAGCCGTTCCCGGCGTTTTTTACTGGGCTTTTTCGACCAGTTTGCCGAAGTCTTCGGGCGAAACCGTTTTCGAAGAGACGGTGATCTGCGGCGTCACGGCGTCGATCACTTTGCGTTCGAATACCTTTTCGTAGATCTTGCGGTTCTCTTCCTTGTTGTCGAGGATGCTCTTGGCGTAGTTGCCGAGCATTTCGTCGTTCACCTGATTCATGCCGTAATAGGCGAACTGCATGGCGGCCATCGCTTTGGCTTCGTTCAGCGCGTCTTCGGGCGTCACTTCGAGTTTCAGCTCGTCGATATAATGTTTCTGAACCAGGTTCCAGCGCATCATATCAAGGAACTGGGCGAAATCCTTCTCGATCTCTTCCATCGAGAATTTGCCTTCGTTGATCGTGTAGAGCCAGTTCTTCAGGAAATCTTCCGGCATGGCCAGATCGGCTTTCTTGAGCAGGAACTTGCGCACGTCGATCGTGAACAGATATTCGGTCTCGCGGGCCAGATCGGCTGCGATCTTCTCTTCGATGTGTTTTTCGAATGCTTCGGCCGTCGTCACGTCGCCGTCGGGGAAGGCCATCTTGAAGAATTCCTCGTTGATTTCGGGTTCGGCGAACTTACGGATTTTGGTGATCGTCAGCTTGTAGTTCGGATCCATTCCTTCGAGTTCCGCTTCTTTGACGCCGAGTATCGACGCACGCTGTGCGGGCGTTTTGTAGAGTTTGGTCACGTCCACGTCCAGCGTGTCGCCCAGCTTCTTGCCGATGAACGGAGCGCGTTCCTCATCGCTCATGCCGATCAGACCTACATAGGCTTCCTCGATCTTGGTCTCGCCCTGTTCGAGCGTCACGTTGAGCGCCTCTTCCTTTTCGACAGCTTCCACATCGACCAGCTTGCCGAAGCGGCGCAGGAAGTTGCTGCGGTATCCTTCGCGCATCTTGTCCTCGATCTCGATCGTATAGCGGGTGATCTTGTCCTTTTTGCTCAGGTCGATCTTCACTTCGGGTGCGATGCCCGCTTCGAACACGAATTCGTATTCGGTGTCGTTGTCGAAATCCAGCGGCTGCTGTTTCTCGCTCGGGATCATGTCGCCCACGGTGGCGATCTTTTCCTGCTCGATGTAGTCGAAGCAGGCTTTCGAAGCGGCGCGGTATGCCTCTTCTGCCACGACGCCCTTGCGGTACATCTTGTTGATGATGCTCATGGGAACCATGCCCGGACGGAATCCCGGAATGTTGGCCTTACGCTTGTAGGTGCGCAACGCTTTGTCCACTGCTTCGTTGTAATCGGCCTCGCCGACGGTTACCTTGAACAAGGCGGTACGGTTTTCAAGATTTTCTCTGACGATGTTCATTATCTCGCGTTTATTTAAGTTTATACAGGATTTAACCCATAAGACCGCCCTGCGACAGCGTCACCGGCGGTCTTGCGGAGAAGTGCGGATAAAGGGACTCGAACCCCCACGCCGTTAGGCACCAGATCCTAAGTCTGGCGCGGCTACCAATTACGCCATATCCGCATAAGCCGGACAAAGATAGCGGTTTTTTTCGCAGCTTGCAACAAATCCGGCATAATTTGTCCCAGGGGACAAGGGGCTTTCTCTTTCGTGGCGTGCCGGGCCGAACGTGCTGTCTTTGTGCGCGACAGCACGTGTTCCGGCACGTCGTGCGTCGTCAGGGGACGAGCATGTCGGTCGCCGTCAGGTGTTCGATGTGCAGCGACGGTGTTTTTTCGAGATGTACCTCCTCGAAAATCAGTTTGACCGAGTCGGTGCGGTATTCGAGCAGCCTGTCGCGCCACGCCCTGAGCGAGTCGTCCGTCGGGGCGACCGTATCGCCCGGGCGATAGCCGGTGCCGGACAGTTGAGTGCGCAGTATGTCGGCCATGCTCACGGACAGTACGGTGTCGCCCTCGGGCATGATGATCGACAGCGTATCGTCGTGGAGCCGGTAGTGCGGATGGATGTCGTCGTCGTAGCTTCGCAGCGTGTACAGTCTGGCGTAACCCGATATGTCGCTCGGCCGTCCTTCCGTCTGCAGATACAGCCCTTTGACCGCAACCGTGTCCGTGTCTTCACGGGCGAAGAAAGCGGGGTACATGACATAGTCTTCTATCGGGGCGGGAACGATCTTGCGGCGCAGTTCGCCGGCGTCGGCTATGCCGTAGCGTCTCTTCAGCATTTTTTCGCCGCCGTTGCGTTCGAGATAGAGATACGCTTCGTACAGTTGCACGTAATCTTCTCGATACGACGTGTCCGCGTCGGGACGTTTCGTCGCGACGAGCTTTCCCGACGCATCGGCGAGTCCGAGGCGTGCGGCGATGCGGTCCGTACGGCGGAATTGGGAGCGCAGACCGATCGATTCGGCCGTGAGTCCGGGGATGTAGGTGAACAGCGCCAGCAGTCCGGTCGCTGCGATCGTGGCGTAAAAATACCGGCCCGTGCGGCGGTTCAGGAACATGAGCACGGTCAGCGTCATGACGGCTCCGCAGACGAGCAGGTAGACCCGCTCCTGTGTGAATCCGTACTGGTGTATGCGGTATCCGGCACCGATCCAGAACATGCCCAGCGCAGGCAGGGCGATCAGGCTGAAGCGCTTGTAATACCAGTCGTATAACTGCCTGTTCAGCAGCGGCTGGACGGCCTTGACGAGCAGAGCCACGATGGCGTAGCCGAAAACCAGATAGGCGATGCCGCCTTTGGGCAGCGACCATCGCAGCAGGATCGTCCCGAAGTAGAGGTAGAGCAGAACCGTGTAGGCGATCACCGCCGGTGTCAGCACGTAGTTCGTCAGGATGTCGAAAAACGCCGAGGGACGGATGCCCGAGTCTTCATCGCTGTCGCGGTCGAACGACAGAAAGCAGATCGGCAGAAGGACCGTGAAAGCCGCGAGCATCGCGTAGAACGAGAGATCGTTTTCGACGGAGTGGAAGACGTCGAAGATATAGACGACCGAGAAAAAGATGGCGATGACGGCCAGAAAGGTCGCCAGAGCGAGCAGCAGCGCGGCGGTCAGGTCGTATACGTAGCGCATGATCCGTTCGACGAAGGGTTTGTTTTCCCGTATCCGGGTACAGGCGGCCAGTCCCAGTCCGCAGACGGCCAGCGTGACGGAGTAGGTCGCCGGGTCGAGCCATGCCTTCACGTCCGTCCAGAGCCACGGGAAGGCCGCCAGCGGCGAGAGGTAATATACGATCCGTACCTTCCCTTTCGTGCACAGTTTGTCGAGGATCATCGAGAAACAGAAAAATACGGGCAGCAGCCATCCGTAGGCTTCGTTCTCGCCGAAGGCGTCTTCGCGGATCAAAGAGAGTACGAGCAGCGAATAGAGGCTCAGGAACGTTTCGGCGGGCGTATGCCGCACGGTCTGTCCCAGATTGGCGATCAGGCGTTTGATTTTTTCTTTCATCGTGATGGCGAATATGAGTGTGTGCGTGTCCCAAATTCTGTCCGGTTCCGTGCCGTCGGGCGGCGGAGCGTTCCGGGGCGGTCTCGGGGGCTGGGCCTTTCCGCTTCGGGAACGGACAGGGCGTCACGGCCCGACAGGACCGGGGTAAAATTACGGACATTCGGCGGAAAAGACAAGGCAGATCGGTCGTTCCCGCTCGTTTGCGTCGTGTTTATGTCTTTCGGCAGCAATTGCGTACTTCGAATGTCCCGAAATTCCCGCTGCCGGGTCGGTGCCGTGTTCCAGAGAGGCGTCGCATCCGCTTTCCGGCGGTGTGTCGGGATTCTTCGTGTCAGACCATTTTCAGTCCGATGACGGAGGCGATCAGCGTGGCGATGAAAAACAGGCGGGCGAAGGAGGCCTGCTCGTGGAAGAAAACGATGCCCAGAATCACCGTGCACACCGCGCCGATGCCGGTCCACACGGGATAGGCCGTGCCGATGGGGATGGTCCGCACGGCTTTGGCGAGCAGCACCATGCTTGCCGTCAGACAGATCAGAAAACCTGCGCCCCAGAGGTAGTAGGCCGTACCCGTGACGCCTTTCATTTTTCCCAGGCAGAAAGCGAAGCCCGATTCGAACAATCCGGCCACGATCAGAACGATCCAGTTCATATCCGATTCCTTAGTTTCGTGTCGATGGTTATACCGAGACCGCAAAGGTAATCTTTCTGTCCGTCGTTGTGCTTTACATCGGATAAGAAGTGTCGGATGAGACCGGAAATGCGTATTTTCGTATTTCTTAAACCGGATACGTGCGATGAACAAATACGATATTATCGAGGGCGTTTGCCCGATGCCGCGAGCCTCCGTCGAGCGGTTGGCGGAGTGTCTGTCGGAAGTGACGTACCCCAAAGGTACCCGCATACTGGAGGCGGGAAAGATCGAGCGGACCGTTTTTTTCGTGAGCCGGGGTATCGTCCGCGCCTATGTGGAGGCCAAAGGCAGGGAGGTGACTTTCTGGATCGGGACCGAAGGGACGACGGTCGTCTCTTTGAAGAGTTACGTCGATAACGAACGGGGATACGAAACCGTCGAATGCGTCGAAGACACCGTTTTGTATCTTCTCAGACGGGAGATGTTGGAGAAATTGTTCCGGGAGGATATTCACATCGCCAATTGGGGCCGGAAGTTCGCCGAGGCCGAGTTCCTGCGTGCGGAAGAGAAGTTTATCCCGTTGTTGTTCACCACGGCCTCCGAACGCTACGAGGCGTTGGCGAAGAGCCGGCCCGATCTGTTGCGACGGATTCCGCTGGCTTGTCTGGCCTCTTATCTGGGAGTCACTCCGG
>UROX01000101.1 GCA_900549685.1 uncultured Alistipes sp. | reverse complement strand
AATTTTTTCTCTAAACTAAAAATTATATCTTTGCGAAGTATATCAATTAAAGCCCGGAGACGATGAAAATAGCTCTAGCCCAACAAAACTATACGATCGGTGATTTTAAAGGAAATACGAAAAAAATAATCGACTGCATCGACAGGGCCAAATCCGGGGGAGCGCGACTGATCGTATTTTCCGAACAGGCCGTCAGCGGAGCTCCGGCTTACGATCTGCTCAACAAAGTGACTTTTCTGGATCTGTGCGAGGAGTCGCTCGAAGAGATAGCCCGTCACTGCGACGGCATCGCAGCCCTGATAGGGATGCCTACCCAGAGCATCAACAAAACGATCAGCGTCGCCGCATTGATCGAAAACAGAAAGATCGTCCGCTATATCGGGAAAAAAAACATAGAGTCGAGAGACGAGATGTGGCACATCCGTCCTTCGAAAGGATGCGAATATCTCAAAATCGGCGACACGAAAATCGCGGTCGTCGTAGGCGAGGACATCCAAACCGAACACGAATACGGCGAGTATGCCGACCTGATCGTCAATCTGACCAACAGCCCTTATTCGCGAGGCATCGTCGAGAAACGTTACGACTTCTACCGGCAGCTTTCGTTTATGACGGGCAAGACTATCCTGTACGTCAATAGCGTGGGCGGCCAGACCGACATCGTGTACGACGGCTCTTCGGCTGCATTCAACAGCCGGGGCGAGGCCATCGCGCTGCTGAAAAACTTCGAAGAAGATTTCCGGATCATCGATCCGGAGGCCGATATGCCGGCGCTGGAAATTCCGTACCAGAACAAGACCGTCAATGTATACCGGGCGATCCGGCTGGGCCTGAAGGATTATTTCGAAAAGAACGGATTCAAGACCGCCTGCCTCGGCCTTTCGGGCGGCATCGATTCGGCCGTCGTCGTCTCGCTGGCCGCCGAGGTGCTGGGACCGGAAAACGTCCGGGTCCTGCTCATGCCCTCCCAGTTCTCGTCCGACCATTCGGTAGAGGACGCCCGGACGCTGGCCGAAAATTTAGGTATACAGTACCAGATCGTACCCATCAACGAAACGTTCGCGGCCCTCACCACGACGCTCGGTCCGGTCTTCGGAGAGCTTCCGTTCGACACGACGGAAGAAAACATGCAGGCCCGCATACGGGGCATGATGATGCTGGCCATTTCGAACAAGTTCGGCAACATGCTGCTGGCGACCTCCAACAAAAGTGAGATCGCGGTAGGGTATGGCACATTGTACGGCGACACGGTGGGTGCTCTGGGCATCATCGGCGACCTGTACAAATGCGAAGTATACGACCTCGCACGCCACATCAACCGGGACAGGGAAATCATTCCGCTCAATACGATCATGAAAGCCCCTTCGGCCGAACTGAGGCTCGAACAGAAGGATTCCGACTCGCTTCCTCCCTACGATATTCTGGACGCCATCCTTTACCGCATGATCGAGGAAGGCCAAAGCCGGGAAGAGATCATCAACGCGGGATTCGACGAAGAGGTGGTCTATAAAGTATACGGTCTGGTCGTCAAAAGCGAATTCAAGCGCTACCAGGCCTGTCCGACGTTGAGGCTTTCGACCCGCCCCCTGCTGACGGGAAGACGCATGCCGCTGACCAACAAATACGGCTATTAAACGTTTTATCCCGTGAGCGAAACGATAACACATCGGGCGGAAGTCACACGCGTTTTTCCTCAGGCCGTGGAAATCGTCGTCGTGTCCCGGAGCGCATGCGCGTCCTGCCGGGTCAAACGACAATGCGGAATGGAGGAGAGCCGGGAGAAGAGAATGATCGTCGGCACGCCGGAGGCTTCTTTTTTCGAACCGGGAGAAACCGTCGAAGTTTTCACGGAACGGAGCATGGGAATCAAGGCTGTTTTTTTTGCCTATGTATTCCCTTTTTTGTTTATTTTCAGTCTTTTGCTCATACTTCTGCAAAACGGAGCGAGCGAACCTTTCGCAGGACTCGCCGCACTTCTGTCGGGCGGATGTTACTACATCGTCCTGTACATGCTGCGGCACAAAATCGAAAAAGAGATCATTTTTAAAGTCAGAAAACTATAATGAGTGGAGTTTTGGGATTTACCGTTTTGACCTTGTGCGTCATCGGCGTATTGGCAGCCGTCGTGTTGTATTTCGTCGCACAGAAATTCAAAGTCTATGAAGACCCGCGTATCGACGCCGTCGAAGGCATGCTGCCGGGAGCCAATTGCGGCGGATGCGGTTACCCCGGCTGCCGGGGACTGGCCGACGCGCTGGTGAAAAACGACGATATTTCGCAACTCTACTGTTCGGCGGGAGGAGCCGAGACCATGCAGAAGATCGCAGCCTATCTGGGCAAGACCGCCTCGGAACAGGAACCTCGGGTAGCCGTCGTGCGATGCAGCGGCAGTTGCGACAAACGCCCCCGGACCAACACGTACGACGGTGCGCCGTCGTGCGCCGTCGAAGCGGCGCTGTACGGCGGAGAGACGGCCTGTACCTACGGATGCCTCGGCAAAGGCGATTGCGTCGCAGTGTGCCGGTTCGGCGCGCTCTCGATCGATCCGGACACCGGGCTGCCCGTAGTGGACGAGGCGCTCTGCACCGCTTGCGGAGCCTGCGTGTCGGCCTGTCCCAAACACATCATCGAACTCCGGAAAAAGGGAATCAAAGGTCGTAGAGTCTACGTAAGTTGCTCCAACCGCGACAAGGGTGCGATTGCCCGAAAAGCGTGCGCCGTCGCCTGCATAGGGTGCGGCAAATGCGTCAGAACATGCCCGTTCGAAGCCATTACCTTAAGCGATAATTTGGCTTACATCGATGCCGACAAATGTAAACTGTGCCGCAAATGCATCGCCGAATGTCCCCAAGGCAGCATCCTGGCGATCAACTTCCCGCCCCGGCAGGAGAAAAAGGCCGCAGAACCCGTCCCGGTTCCGCCTTCGGCTTAAAGTACGAGGAGAGTTCGCAATACATATGTCATTCGATTCGAAAAAGATAAAACATCATACATGAAAGGATTCAGCAAAGGCGGCATCCATGCGCCGGAATACAAAATCAGCAGCGGCAAGTCCGTCGTTCCATTCCCGCTTCCCGAAATCGCGGTCGTACCGCTTTCCCAGCACATCGGAGCGCCGGCCGTACCGTGTGTTTCCAAAGGCGACACGGTTCGGACGGGGCAGGTCATTGCGACGGCTGCAGGGTTTGTTTCGAGCAATATCCATGCGCCCGTATCCGGAACGGTCGTTGCCGTCGATCAGGCGGCCGACGGCGGGGGAGTGCGTAAACCGGCCATCACCATCCGCACCGACGGCGACGTATGGATGGAGAATATCGACAGAAGCGATACATTAGTTAAAGAATGCCATCTGTCGAAACAAGAGATCATTGAAAAAATAAAAGAAGCGGGCATCGTCGGCATGGGCGGTGCAACCTTCCCCTCACATGTCAAACTGTCGGTTCCGGCCGGGAAGAAAGCCGAATGTCTTATTATAAACAGCGTGGAATGCGAGCCGTTTCTTACGGCCGACCACAGGATCATGCTGGAAAGAGGCGAGGAGATCGTCGTGGGCATCGAGATTCTGATCCGGGCGCTGGAAGTTCCCCGCGCCTATATCGGCATCGAAAACAACAAACCCGACGCCATCGAACACATGGAACGCCTCTGTGCGTCCCGACCGAACATCGAGGTCGTGCCGCTGCGGGTCCGCTATCCGCAGGGCGGAGAAAAGCAGCTGATCGAAGCCGTCACCGGCAGGGAAGTCCCTTCGGGCGGTCTTCCCATCGACACGGGGGCCGTCGTCCAGAACGTGGGAACCGCACTGGCCGTCTACGAAGCCGTACAGAAAAACAAGCCGCTCATCGAAAGAGTCGTGACCGTAACGGGAAAGGCCCTGGCCGAACCCTCGAACCTTAAAGTGAGAATCGGAACGCCTATCCGCTCATTGATCGATTTTTGCGGCGGATTACCTCAAGATGCGGGCAAGGTCATCAACGGCGGTCCCATGATGGGACGGGCTGTCGCCAATCTGGACGCACCCGTTACCAAAGGCACGTCCGGCATTCTCGTTATCCGGGAAAAAGGCGCTGTCCGCAAACCGGCCCTTACCTGTATCAAGTGCGCCAAATGCGTCGGCGTATGCCCGATGGGTCTCGAACCCTACCTGCTGTCCAAGCTCTCGAAGCTGGCACGCTACGACGAAACTGAAGCGCTCAAAATCACGGATTGCATCGAATGCGGCTCCTGTTCCTACACCTGTCCGTCCTACCTGCCTTTGCTGGATTACATCCGGATAGGCAAAGCCGAGACAGTGAAACGGATCCGCAGCCGGAAAAACCCGGAAAAATAACCTGACCCGAAGACATAAAGCACGTATACATACATGGAGAAAAAACCAATCGTATCCCCCTCGCCGCACATCCACGGACCGCAAAGCACGACCCGTCTGATGCGCGACGTACTCATCGCGCTGGTTCCGGCGCTGATCGTCTCGACGATCGTCTACGGAGCGAACGCCCTGCTCGTAACGGGCGTAGCCGTAGCCGCCTGCGTGGCATTCGAATACCTGATCCAACGCTACCTGCTCGGGGGCGAGCGCACCATCGGCAACTGGTCGGCCGTCGTCACCGGCGTTCTGCTCGGATTCAACCTGCCCAGTACGCTTCCCGTGTGGATCGTCGTATTGGGTGCGCTGGTCGCCATAGGCGTCGGTAAAATGTCGTTCGGCGGACTGGGACGCAACCCGTTCAACCCGGCGTTGGTCGGCCGTGTGTTCCTGCTGATCTCGTTCCCTGTCCAGATGACCGGCTTCGCCACGCCCGCCAATGTCGATTCGCTGTCCGGCTCGACGCAGCCGGCCGCAGACGCCGTTTCGGGTCCCACGCTGCTCGGATATGTCAAGGAGGCGCTCGCGGGAGGGAAAACGACCGCCGAACTCGCCGACAGCCTGACTTCGTACAGCGACATGCTGCTCGGATTCAAGGCCGGATCGCTGGGCGAGATCGCCGCATTAGCCCTGCTGCTCGGATTCGTGTACCTGCTATGCCGCAAAGTCATCACATGGCACATTCCCGTCGCGGTACTCGGCTCCATGGCCGTGTTCAGCGGTCTGTTATGGGCAATCGATCCGATACATTACATGAATCCCGCATTCCATCTGCTGACGGGGGGCGCCCTGCTCGGCGCGATTTTCATGGCCACCGACTACGTCACTTCGCCGATGACCCGCAAGGGGATGCTCGTCTACGGAGCGGGAATCGGTATCATCACGATCCTTATCCGCGTGTGGGGTTCCTATCCCGAAGGCATGTCGTTCGCCATTCTGATTATGAACGCCGTGGTTCCGCTGATCGACAAGTATATCAAACCCGAACGCTTCGGACTCACCGCAAAAACCAAGTAACGCACTATGGAAAGTTCATTGAAAAATATGACGGTTACGCTGCTGGCCATCGCGCTGGCGTCCTCGCTCGCCGTGGGGCTCGTCTACCGGGTGACCGAGCAGCCGATTGCCGAAGCCAAAAGCCAGAAGATCGGCGCTGCCATCGCACAGGTATTGCCTCCTTTCGACAACGATCCGGCAGCCGACACGACGGTCGTGCCGTACAGGGACGGCGAGAAAATCAAAGAAATCGTCGTATACACCGCCAAACAGGGCGAAAACACGGTAGGGTATGCCATCAAAACGTTCTCGAAGAACGGGTTCGGCGGCGAGATCTGGCTCATGGCCGGCTTTCTGCCCGACGGCACGATCTGCAAAGTGGAAACCCTCACGCACAACGAAACCCCGGGACTGGGCAACAAGATCGAGCGGGGCAAGTCCGATTTTGCGATCCAGTTCGAAGGCAAGAACCCCGAAACGTTCAGACTGTCGGTCAAAAAAGACGGAGGCGACGTCGATGCCATCACCGCATCCACCATCTCGTCCCGTGCCTTCACGGACGCGCTGACACGGGCGTATGAAGTATTCGAATCCATTCAAAAACCGGAATAGTCGCCATGAACAAATTACAGATACTTACCAAAGGACTGGTTCGGGAGAATCCGACTTTCGTCCTGCTGCTGGGCATGTGTCCCACGCTGGGTACGACCACCTCGGCGCTGAACGGACTGGGCATGGGTGCGGCGACGCTGTTCGTCCTCACGCTGTCGAACATCGCCATCTCGCTGATCAAAAACCTCATTCCGGACAAGGTGCGCATTCCGTCCTTCATCGTCGTGATCGCATCGTTCGTCACCGTCGTGCAACTCTGCATGGAGGCCTTCATGCCCGAACTCTACGCCACGCTCGGCGTGTTCATTCCGCTGATCGTCGTCAATTGCATCATTCTGGGCCGGGCCGAAGCCTTCGCCTCGAAGAACAACGTGCTCGATTCGGCCCTCGACGGCATCGGTATCGGTCTGGGCTTCACGCTCTCGCTCACAGCACTGGGGCTGGTGCGCGAGCTGCTGGGCAACGGATCGGCTTTCGGATTCGAATTCATCGAAGGCGACGGCATCCTGTTGTTCGTACTGGCTCCCGGCGCTTTCATCGCATTGGCCTATCTGATGGTCATTTTCAAAAAATTAACGGCTAAAGTGAAATAGACATGGAATATTTCGTGATCGTAATCGGCGCCATTTTCGTCAATAATGTCGTTCTGTCGCAGTTTCTGGGACTGTGTCCTTTTCTGGGCGTATCCAACAAGGTGAGTACGTCGCTGGGCATGGGTGCGGCCGTGACATTCGTCATGACCGTCTCGTCCATCGTGGCCTACCTGATCCAATACTATATACTGGTTCCGCTCGGCATCGAATATATGCAGACGATCGTCTTCATTCTGGTCATCGCGGCACTGGTACAGATGGTCGAGATCATGCTCAAGAAACTGAGTCCGGCCCTCTATCAGGCTTTGGGCATTTTCCTGCCGCTCATCACGACAAACTGCGCGGTGCTCGGGATCGCGATCCTGCTCGTACAGAAAGAGTTCGATCTGGGACAGTCGGTCGTGTTCGCCGCATCGACAGCCGTCGGATTCTCGCTGGCGCTGGTGCTGTTCGCCGGTCTCCGCGAACGCCTCGAACTCGAAGACGTCCCTGCCGCCATGAAAGGCATGCCCATCGCCATGCTCACGGCCGGAATTCTGGCTATGGCTTTCATGGGATTCTCCGGTCTGGTCAGATAATTCTTCCCGGACATTCCGGCACGTATCATGCGGGAATACGATTTTTCGAATCGTATTCCCGTATTATTTTCGGGATATTTACGTTACTTTAGTATCGAAGATACGCCTCCATGAAAATCCGGATTGTCCCGTCGATCTTATTCGCCGTCCTGACGCTCGTTTGTCCGCCGACCCACGGACAAACGACGGACAGTCTGCCGCCGGGGGATAGGGAACAGGAGGACACGTTGCCGGACCGCAAACACAGGAGCAGACTCTCCCGCCTCATTATCCATACGATTTCAGCCGATACGCCCGACAGGGAAGCGCTCAAAGAGGCCGCCCGGCGGGATAACGATTATTTCGGACGATTCGCCGGCCGGACGATAGGCGACATATCCGTCGTGCGCGGCAACATATTCGACGACGACACCCGCACATGGATCGAACGCCGGGCGAACGCCATACACAAAACTACCCGCGAGCAGCAGATACGCAGAGACCTGCTGTTCAAAACGGGCGACAGACTCGATCCGCAACTGATGATCAACAACCGAAGATTGCTTCGTTCGCGTGATTATATTTCCGATGCAGCCATCACAATCGTTCCCTCCGCCCGGGACTCGTCGATCGTCGATGTGATCGTCACGACACGGGACAAATGGACCATCAGCGCCGACATCGGTTTCGAAAACGACGGAAATACCTTCCTGCAACTCTTCGACGACAACCTGCTGGGGTGGGGGAATCGCTTAGGTGTCAGCACCTATTTCAACTGGAAAAACGGCCACTACGGAGGGAATATGTTCGAATACAAGATACCGAACATCCTCGGAACGTTCTTCGAAGGCCGCCTGATCGCCGGCAAAGGTTTCGACCGGAGTGATTTCGGAGCCGAAGCATCGAAAAAATTCATCCGTCGTACCGATTACGCCGCCGGAGCCTCTTTTTACTATCGCAAAGAACCCATCGACATCTATCCGCTGGACAGTACGATACAAGCCGCCTCCCGGAGTTGGGACTTTTGGGCCGGACGGTCGCGATTCATAGGGAGCATCGGCAGCAGCGCTTTCGTCACCGGGCGCTTCCATGCGGTCCGTTACACGGCGAGACCCGAAGTGAACGACTCGCTGAATCCTTATTTCCATAACGAACGACTCGCCCTGTTCAGTGTCGGACTTTACCGCGAAAAGTTCCGGACATCCAGCCTGATTTACGGTTACGGCGTCAATGAGGACATCGCCTACGGGTACCGGTTTTCGATAACGGGCGGTTATGCCCGCGGAGAGTTCGACGACCGATGGTACATGGGCGGCGATTTCAGCGCCGGATATTTCACCGGATTCGGCTATTTGCGATGGAGCGTGGCATTGGGCAGCTATCTGAACCGCAGCGACCGGAAGTTCTATCGAACCGTATTGGAATCCAACGTCAATTATTTCTCCGATCTGCTGGGAGGCGGCCGTTACAAAGTACGGCAGTTCATCGACCTGAACATCACACGCGGTTGGAATCGCCTCGAAGGTTTCCGCGAGAGCATCGGATTTTTCGATCATGCGGAACTGCGCGGACTCGACGAGAGCGTCTACGGTACGAACCGGGCGGTCGTACGTTCGGAGACTGTCGTATTCACACCGTGGGATATCTACCGATTCAAAATAGCGATGTACGGATTCGCCGACGCCGGACTGATCGGCGACCGGGGCAATCTGTTTCGCAACCGGTTTTACTCCACGCTCGGGGTGGGGGTGCGCATCAAAAACGAAAACCTGATTTTCGGTACCATCAACATCCGGTTAGGCATCGCCCTCGGAAAAACGGGTCTCATGCAGGCCGAATATTTCCGTATCGCCAGCGAAGACCGCCGGGAACCGTTGCGCTACATTCCGCAGGCACCTTCCATCGTCGCCTACGAATAATCGGCAAAACGTCTCCGAACATCACAATACAAGACCGAATATTTCATAAAACATTTGAATAAAATAACT
>UROX01000100.1 GCA_900549685.1 uncultured Alistipes sp. | reverse complement strand
TGTGTCCGAGGACGGGGCTATTGTCCTCTACCCGGGCAACGGCGGGGGCGGAAACCTCTATACGAAGAACGAGTATAAGGATTTCGTCTTCCGCTTCGATTTCATGCTGACCGAGGGTGCCAACAACGGTATCGGGATACGTGCTCCGCTCGAAGGCGATGCAGCCTATGTGGGTATGGAGATTCAGGTACTCGACAACGAGGCGCCGATTTACAGCCAGCTCGAAAAGTACCAGTATCACGGTTCGGTATACGGTGTGATTCCGGCCAAACGCGGTTTCCTGAAACCCGTGGGCGAATGGAACAGCGAGGAGATCCGGATCGAAGGCGATGATATTCGGGTGACGCTCAACGGCGAGGTGATTCTGGAAGGCAACATCGCCGAAGCCAGCAAGAACGGTACGATCGACCACAAGGATCATCCGGGACTCAAGAACGAAAAGGGACACATCGGATTCCTCGGCCACGGTTCGCTCGTGAAGTTCAAGAACATCCGGATCAAGGAGTTGAAATAGCCCGTATCCGGAGAGAAAATATGTCCCGTTTATCGGGGCGCTGTCGGTCGTATTACGGCCTCTTCGGGTGAAATACGCGATAGAATGAACAGACGGAAGGAGGCTGCCCGAAAGGGCGGCCTCCTTCGTCGTTTCTGTGTGTGCCGGCGGCGAAAAGGGGACCGGAGATGAGGCGGCGTACGGTCTTACTCCGGGTTCGGTCGGGGGCAGATTTGCATTCGCCGTGGCCGTTTGGACGGTTTTCCGGGCAGAGTTGTCTTTCATGGTTCGTTGCGGCAGGGCGTGGCCGGAAACGGAAATACGGTGCATCTATGAGGGCGCCCGTCGGGGAAACGCGGGTTGTTTGTACTTCCGGCTGCCGATCCAGATTTTTCGAACCGTTCAATTGTTTCGGACCGGATTCCCGGAGCGGTTCCGAACCGCTGTTCGGTGAAGGGACGAAGGGTGTTCGAAAAGCGTCGGCGCCTGTTTTCCGTCGGTGTATGGAGGGCCGGATGCAGTCGAAAAAGGGGAAGGGGAAAGAGCCGAATGTCTTCGGATAGTCAGGGGAGAGGTTTTCGTGTCCGGGCAGAATACGGGTGAGTACCGGGGCGGCGGTGCTGTGTGGCGACCGTGTCTTCGTTCCGGGGCTGTCCCTGTCGGCCGGCTTCGGATATGGCGGGGACGGAGAGTCCGGTTCCGTTGGCCTGCGGGTGCGGAGTGCCGACCGTCCGGCGAAATATCGGAGGAGGCCGGTTCGATGCGGAAAACGCTGTAAGGTTTTGACTGATAACGAGAGATCCGGCCCCGACGGGGCCGGATCTCTCGAATCGTTCGTTCCGCGAGATGCGGACGGATCCGTTTTATTTCGTTTCGACGAGGAAGACCGAATGCGAGGATTCGAGCCGTAGGGGAACCGAAGTGACCGTGCCGTTTTTGCGGCGGAGGTACCGGGTTTCGAGCGGGGCGATTTCTCCCGTGTGCGGATTCCACATGGCCAGTTTCATTTTTCCTTTCAGACAGATCTCGGAGTCGAACGTGCGGTCGTCGAGGTTGGCCAGATAGTAAATGTGCTTGCCTTCGAGTTGCTTGTGGATGTAGCGCAGCGGCCGAGAGTCCGCACTCCATTCCACATCGAATGTGCCAGGCTGCGAGTCGAGTGCGTCGCCCAGCGCCTCGGTCGTCGGATCGGGCAGAAAGACGACCTTGCCGCCCTGTTTGTTTTCGTTGGGGCGTCCGCTTTCGCGCAGCGACCGGGGAAGCAGTTTCTCGGTCAGTTCGGCGATGCGGGCGTCCTGTCCCGGTTCGGTCGATTTTTCGGGCATCCGGGTCGTAAAGATGACTCTGCCGCCCGCTTCGAAGAAGGCCAGAATCTTTTCGAGATTGGCGGCCGAGATCGTTTTCGACGACGGGACGATCAGCGTGCCGAACGTGTTGTACTGCCGGCTGTTTGCCAGGGTCAGCAGGTTCTTGCCTCCTGCATGGCAGGATTGGGACAGCACTTCGGGATGGAGAAACATGAAATCGCGTCCCAGACGTTCCGTCAGGCGTTGTCCGATCTGAACGTAATCCATTTCGGGGATCGCCACGCCGCCTTCGTAGGCCGTCAGCGGACCGTCGAAACGGTGTTCGCCCTGCATGGTTTCGATGGGATAGAGCACGGCGATGTCCGTCACGTAGCGTGCGTCGTTTCTCAGCAGTACGTTGAGCCGGGCGAGGAACGTGTTGAACGCGTAGAGTCCTTCGCGGTAGATCGGGCTGCGGTGCGAGAGTTCGGGCCGGAATGTCACGTCAGCGTCGTTGTACCATACGGCATGCGGGATCAGCATGTTGATCCCTTTGGTGTACTGGTCCATGGCGATGCGGTAGAGCGAGTCCCACGGGATGTCGCCCATCGCGCCGAAGGTTTCGGACATGACCAGCGAGCGGTCCCAGTTGTAGGCGGCCGAGCTGACGACCTTGTAGAACCGTTCGGCGGGACGGTCGCCGCCGATTTTGTCGATGCCGGGGATGTCCTGGTATTTGAAACATTTCATCAGGTCGGCCGACGTGCCTACCGGATTGACGATCTCCTCGTTGTCCTGATGGCCCGTGGCCCGGATGCCGTGCGCTTCGCTCCAGCGGCTGACCGCTTGGGGATAGGCCGATGCGTAAAGCTCGGCACGCAGCGAGAACAAGGCGTTGCGGGCGGCCTGGGTCTCGTCGCCGATGTCGTACCACAGGGCGGGGTAGAGCAGAGCGGGATCGGTGCCGTATTTTTCGGTGTAGGCCGCATTGAACGAGGGGGTCCAGCAACGGCCCTGTGCGCGGTAGAGCGTCGGTTCGTCGAAGAACGTCTCGTCGATCGTCGTGCCGAAGGCTTCGGGCATGTGCCGGTAGTAGGCCTCGTGCGTCATCGAAAGGTAGGCCTCGGCCGCCTCCGCGCTCAGGTAGTCCATGTTGGGGTCGCCGTCCGTCACGCAGACGAACTGCATGATTTTCCAATGTCCGGAGGGAACCTTCCATACGACGGTCTCCTCGGTGATGCGGTCCCTCAGGTCGATGCGCTCTTTGGTCCGGGTGTTCATGGCCACGACGGCCATCAGCCGGCCTGCGTCGCTCACGGGGCGGATGTAGGTCGCGCCTCCGTCGGCTTCGTCTTCGATCTTGTCGAGCCGTTTGAGCGTCAGGCCCGGATAGCGGTTCCCGAAGCGCGGAATGCCGTCGGCATTGATCGCGCCGCCGCTGCCGCTCGGGAAGCCGTATTCGTCGTACAGCGAGAGCGTGACGCCCAGCTCACGGGCTTTGTCGATCGTGTGGGCATAGAGATCGAAGTATTCTTCGCTCAGGTATTTGGGCATGAGGTCGGCGCCGAACGGCAGGATGGAAAATCCGCCGTATCCGCACCGGTCGCGGAAATCGGCCATCTGGGCGTCTATGCCTTCCTTCGTGATGGTCGTATTGTTCCAGAACCAGAGCGGCCGGGGACGGAAGCGGACCGAAGGTTCGCGGAATTCTCCGGCATCCTGTGCCGGAAGGCTCCCGGAGAGAGCAAGTAAAAATCCGAGGGAGAGAAGTTTCTTCATCGCGGTATGTTTATGTTCGGAAAACATCGATTTCTGTCAAAGTTACGAATTCCTGAGAAATGTTCCGCATTTTTTGCACCGTCATCGGTCGGAAGCGTACTTTTCGTGTCGGAAAAAAGATCGTGCGATGCGGCATATCGTCTCGGAGACGAAACGAACGGGGAGCGGAAATCGTAAAATAAACCTTGAAAAAGTTTTTTATTTCTGAACCGAATTATTATCTTTGTTACGTGTCTATGCCTGTTTTGGCGATAGATCGTACTAAAAGCTACGCCCGAATGTCGCAAAGGAGCTTCGATGTGCAGGAAAATTGCGAGTTGCTGCCGTTTCTGATCGCTACGTTCAGAAGCAGCAGCCGAACGACCGTAAAGTCCTATCTGGCTCATCGTCAGGTGGAGGTGAACGGACGGGTCGAGACCCGCTTCGACACGCCCCTGTGCGGAGGCGACCGGGTGAGCGTGTTTCCTGGTCGGAGGTCGAATCTGCTGAGGCATCCGATGCTGCGTGTGGTCCACGAGGATGATGCCCTGATCGTGATCGACAAGCGGAGCGGTCTGCTTTCGATGGGAACCGAGCGCGAACGGAGACGTACGGCTTATTACATCCTCAGCGAACATGTCAAGAGGGTGGATCCTGCCGCCCGGATCTTCATTGTCCACCGGTTGGACCGCGATACCTCCGGGCTGATGATGTTCGCCAAGAGCGAGGCCGTGAAACGGACGCTGCAGGAGAACTGGGACGGGATGATCCGTCGCAGGACCTATGTCGCCGTCGTTGAAGGAACGCTTCCCCGCGAGACGGGAATCGTATCGACCTATCTGACCGAAAACAAAGGTTATAAGGTCTTCGTGACGAACCGGTGCGAGGGCGAGCGGGCCGTGACGCATTACCGGGTGCTGAAAGCGGGGACGGACCGTTCCATGCTGGAGCTGGAACTGGAGACGGGAAAGAAGAACCAGATACGGGCTCATATGGAGTATGTCGGCCACAGTATCGTAGGCGACCGGAAATACGGAGCGACGAGCGATCCCCTCGGGAGAGTGGCGCTGCATGCCAACCGGCTGGCTTTCGTTCATCCGGTCACGGGAGCGGAAATGGATTTCACGTCGCCTGCGCCGGCTGCGTTCGGCGCATTGGTCGATAAGAAAAAGGATAATTGACGTATGAAGATATTGTCTCGGATAGGTCGGATCGTTTCGATGGCCGTGGTTTCGATAGCTTTCTGCTGTTGCGGTACGCAGCGGCAGGATCCTTTCGTCTATAAGGTGGCTATCGTCGGCAATCCTGCCGATCCGGATATCCGTTACGACGAATCGCAGATGCAGGCGTTGCGCGATATGGGGTTCAATACGCTGCAACTCAACATCGCATGGGGCGCCCGTCCGGCCGACGAACCGCTCAATCTGGAAGACATTCTCTATGTAGAGGGTATCGGAGATCGGGAGAAGGTCGCTCTCCGTCTGGAAAACATCAAACAGCGTGCCCGCATTGCCAAACAGTGGGGTTTCCGCACGCTGTTCCATTTCGGGGCTCCGCGGGTGGATTCGCTTTACAAGATTCTTACGCCCGAACTCATCGATATTGCCACCGAGAAAAACAGCGTTTGCAAGCAGGAGATCGTCGGTAAATACGTCGAGCTGCTCCGGCGCCTCAAGGCCGAAGTGCCCGAACTGGACGATATTCAGATTTATACGTTCGATCAGGACGCATGGGTCGGCTCCGAATTCGGTGACGGTCCTTCCGATCGCGACGTGCCGCTCTACGAGCGGATTCCGGCGTTTCTGGGAGCGCTGACCGCTGCCTGGGCCGAAGTGAGTCCCGAAGGCATGGTGTGGTGGGAACCGTGGGAAATTTCGGCGGGACAGATTTATGCCTGCATCCCTTCGTTGCCCGGGAAAAATTTCGGGATGTTCCTCCATTCCAATATCGCCGAAGTGCAATTGACGCGTCCCGTGGACGTGTGGTTCCGCAATACGGTCCGTTTGTGCGCCGATCGGGGAATTCCCGTCGTGGGCGAAATTTTCATGGCCAGCGCCAACGAGGAGGTCGAGCCGCTGACGCATATCGCTGCGCCGCGTCTCGTGGCCGAGGAGCTGGATGCCGTGGGCGGTGTGGAGCATATCGCCGGAGTGAAGGAATATTTCGGGCTGACCCCCGACCGTTACGATCCCAACCAGGCAATGGCCGCCATCAAACTGCACGACCTTTCGGTCCCGACGGACCGAGCGCTCGAAGAGCTGGCCCGGCCTTTCGGTGCCGCTGCCGCCGATGTGCTTTCCGCATGGGAAGCCAGTGCGCAGGGGCTGTCGCTCTTCCCCTGGGACGCGACATGGCGGTTCCGCCGTCTGACGATCAATCCGGCCGGAATAGAAGTATATCACCGCTGGGATGTCGCCCATATCGAAGGGGCCGTAGCGCCGTCGCCGAGTTGGAAATCGACGCGGCGAAGCTTGTTTATGACTACCGAGAGCGAGTCGCTCGATCCGTGGTTCTTCGAAGATATCGAATTGCGTTCCGAAGCCAGTGCGCGGAAGCTGCTCGAGGCTATTGCTTTTTATGAAAAAGCGCTCGCCGGCGTGACCGAGGAGCCTTATCGCGGTTACCTGAACGACAATATACAAGATATAAAAGTGCTCGAACAGATGGTGACGGCCGTGCGCTGTTATTGCCGCGAGGCCAATCTGGCGCATCTGATGCGCAAATACGTGGCTCGGGGAGAAACCATTCCGCAGGCGTTGATCGACCGTTTCGAGATGATCATGCGAATCGACATAGACAATCAGAACAAAGGCTATGCGCCTCATGTCGCGGTGCCGACGGCCGAAGATATGCTGACTCTTTTCAGAGAGGATCCCGCCCGTTGGGTCGCAACTTATTTGCCTTACCGATAACGAAAACAAATACTAAAAATTACAAATCTTAAATGTTCATTAATCAGGTTTAACTATGAAAAAATTAACTTACGTTACACAATTTTTCGCGGCATTGCTGTTGCTGATGCAGTTCAGTAGTTGTGACGATCTTCCCGCTCCGGAGCCGGTTTCGGAAGATAACGCACGCCCTGCCGATGTCGTGAACTACGGAAGTCCCGTGATGAAGGACGGTGTGTACATCAATAAGCCTGCGTCGAGCAGCAATTTCCGTTATGCTGCCGCCGTGATCGCCAATGCCAACGGATCGATGGACATGTGGCTGTCTGCTCCGGGAGGAGGATACGGCGAAGCCGAGAAATGGGATACGCTCAACTCGGTCAGCGGAGGCAATGTGGCGATCGGTCAGCTGGCCGCAGGCGGAAACGGCGCAATCAAGGCTACGATCACGGAAGATTTCTTCTCGTGGGGAATGTATAGCCCGAACTGGAGCAATACGGCTTATACCAGTGCCCGGTATAAACTTTATGTCTGGAAAGACGATTACGCTACTACGCTGAAGAGCGAGCCTATCGCAGAGCACGAATTCCTGGGTTACGGCGACGGCGTGTGGTTGGATCTGTCCACCAGAAATTCCGGTTATTTCGAAAAAACGGGCAACACGAAGTTCCCTGCCGGTACGTATCTGCTCTACGGAGAACGCATCGAGGGTAACTTCGGATGGTGGGGCAACGGCCGTAAAAACGGCGTTACCTATTATGTGAACGGTACGGAAAGAACCGAAAACGGACAGATGAACCGCGTGCAGTATTCCGTACCTTCCGACTTCTCCTATACCGATCAGATCAGCTGGCGTTCGGCTGGTGTGACCGACATTCATGCTACCTGGTCGGCCGACTCGCTGGATATTGCTCCGAGCGAATTCGGAAACGATCGTACCTGCGCTAAAGAACCTTCTGTCGTGAAGATAGGCGAATACTATTACATGGCTTATACCGGTTCTTATAATCAGGACGATCTGACCAAAGACAACAGCGTATTCGCAGCGCGTACCAAAACGCTCGGCGACAAGAGCTGGGAAAAATGGAACGGAACCGGCTGGGGCGGAGAGACGCCCGAAGCTATCGTGAAATACGATATCGCCAAAAGAGACACCAGCAAGTTCTACGGTGCGGGCGAACCCAGCCTCGTCGTGAAAGACAATCAGGTGTTCCTGTATTACACTTACAGCGATGTGAGCGGAATCTTCACTACGCGTCTGGCCGTGGCTGCCAATGCCGATGAAAACTGGCCTGCCGGTCTCGCCGACAAAGGCGTGATGCTCGATCCCGCAGCCGAAGGTATGGCCAATACCAGCGGAGCCAACGTGAAATTCATCGACGAACTGAACCGTTTCCACGCCATTCAGGCTGTCAATCGGGGCAAAACCAACAGCTACATCGTCGTATGGGAATCCGCCGACGGCCAGACCGACTGGAAACAGGTCGCTACGCTTTCCGACAACGTGCGTCCCAATGTGGATTACCCGCGCTATGTGAGCGACGAACAGGGACATGTGACGGCCGATATGAAGCACATGATCGTCTATAACTCCGGTTCGAACCTCAATACGGCCAAGCTTTGGATTTGCGACTTCGAATTCGTTAAATAATAGAGAGGCGAGACGAACCTAAAAACGGAAAGGTCTCGTGACCGGCGAAATCCGAGCGACGAGCCTTTCCGTTTACAACTATTCGAATTAAAAATAGACTGCGGTTTTCCGCGCTGTAATCTAAATGAACTATGAAGAAAATATTCTATTTCATGGCCTGCTGTCTGGCTACCGGATTGTTGGCATGTAATGACGACGACGACAACAACGGCGACAAAGGTCCGTTGTCGTTCAAATTCCCGTTGAGCGAGGTTACGCTTCCGCAGGAAGGCGGCACGAAACTGATCGAGTTCGCTACGACGGATGATTTCACCGTGTCGGTGAACTACGACATTGCGCCCGAAGAGGGAGAGGAATGGTGCTCGGTGTCTCCGCTTCAGGGAAGTGCCGGACGTCACCTGATGTATATCGAATTGGATGAGAATCCTCCTTACGACGACCGTTATGTGGATATCGTGCTGACTTCGGGCGGCGAATCGAAGACGCTGCGTATTACGCAGACCAACGAGAGCGGTATCGTTCTTCCGCAGGCCGTTTACGAGATTTCTGCGGACGGCGGTGAAGTGGAAATCGAATTCGAAACGAACCGTGAAGTAACGGTAAGCATCGACTCCGCTTATATGGAATGGCTCTCTCTGGTAGAAGAAACGCCTGACACCAAAGCTTCGATGGAAACCAAGACCGTTAAGGTGAAAGTGGCTTCTTTCGATGGATTCACCAGTCGCCGCGGTGCGGTTACGGTGACCGAAGTCGGCGAAGGTATCGATGTCGTGAGTGCCGTAGCCACGATCGAACAGGCTGCAGTGGTAGAAGAAGGTCTCTGGATCGTAGAGGGAAGCACGGCTAATCTTACGGCTCCTTCGGCTATCCACAATGCCGACGGTTCGTGGGATGCTTGGTATCTGTACAAGACGACGACTGCGAGCGGAGATATGCTGGCACATGAAAGCGACGCTCAGGCTCCTTATGATGTTACATCCGGTGCGTTCGGTCAGAAACTGACGATGACGCAGGCTTTCTCGAACCTCCGTGTAGACGGATGTACCTGGAGTCAATCGCACGGTGACGGTAAAGTGGATATCGCCCTGTACGAATGGGATACCGATTATGCAACGACGGTAGCCGCTCAACCGATTATTCAGAATGTCGTTTCTTACGGTGACAATGCCCGATTCAACCTTTTCCCCGCAGAGACGGTATTCTCAGCCGGAACC
>UROX01000099.1 GCA_900549685.1 uncultured Alistipes sp. | reverse complement strand
TTATTTCTTCAGACGGGCGCAATCATCGAATCCCATTCGAAAGGTTATGAAGTCCGGCGCGTCCCGTATCATCACGAACATACATCTTTTTTCCGTCGTCCATTGGGACGGGGGCAGGGGAGTGCGCGCCGTGACGGAACAGGGAACGGCCGTCTCCCCCGGGCCGGACCATACGCAGCCGGGTCGGCGAGGTTTCGGAAAAGAGGTTCGCAGCAGCCGTATGAGTGAGCGGTTCGGGCGGACCTCTGCCCGTTACGCAACCCGGGCGTCTCTCTTCCTGCGGAAAGAGGCATCCGGGTCCGCCGGCTGTGCGTCACGCCCGACCGTGGTCCGGAGACTGCCGGAGCCTCGGCATTTCCCGTCACAAGGGAAACAGGCAAACGCCGGGAAATGCGGCTCCGGTACCTGCGGGACGGTCGTTCCTTTTCTATTTTCGTATCTTCACACAAATCCCGCACGATTTTATTTATTTCCGGTGCGGCGGGGTTCCGGACAGTCAAGAAGCCGGTTCCGCCGCACTTTTCCATTCTGCGAGACCTTTTTTCCGGTACGGGGCCGAGTAGCCCTCTCTCCGGTGCGGAGAGTCTCCGCTTCCGCTCCGCCGCTCCGTCTTATTCGCGTGTCGGCCGAATCCTCGCCGGAGACCTGAGCCGGAACCGCTGTCTTTCTTTATCACCCTTCTGAATCCCTCAACCGATATGAATCCGCAACCCTCTGTCCTTCCGTTCCCGGTCGATCCGCACCGGACGGTCTGTTTCAGCGGCTACCGCCTCGGGAAGATGCCGGGTGTGGCCGAAGGGTGCGATCCCGCCGAGGTGCACAGGGTGGTCCGGGAACGGTGTGCGTGGATCGTCGAGCGTCTGTGCGAACGGGGCTACGACACGTTCGTCACCGGCATGACCACCGGGTTCGACCTGCGGGCGGGAGAGGCGGTGCTCTCGGTGCGCCGCACCCGTCCCGGCCTCCGGTTGCTCGCGTTCGTTCCCTACCGCAGACAGGCGAGGGCCTATGATCCCGTCTCCGGACGGTTGTATACCGAAATATTGTCGCAAGCCGCCCACGTACATTGCCTGAGCGAGCGCTACACCCGAAACTGTTGCCTGGATAGGAACGCGGCGATGCTCGACCACAGCTCGGTGCTCGTCTGCTATTACGACGGTCTCCCCGGCGGGACCCGTTACACGGTCTCGCGTGCCCTCGGCCGGGACATGACGGTCATCGACCTGTGCGGCAGACGGAGCGCACAGGCCTACAACCTCCATGCGGACCCGGCGTGGATCGAGGGCATTAGGGCCATACGGTAAGGAGCGGCGACAGAACAGCGGCTCCGCTGGTGAAAAAGACAATCGCCTGTTGTAATATACGAAAACACGACCGTTCTTTCAGATCCGGCCACAGCGTTTCGCCCCAGCCACAGGCTGCGTTTCCGGGTCGGACCGCTTCCGATCCCGCCGTCTCGGCAAGGCCTCGAAACACAGCCCGGAAACAGCGGCAGCGGTCTATATAGCCGCAAAAAAAAGAACGCCCCGTAAAAACAGGGCGTTCCGTAATCCGTCGGTTCGGGCGAAGCGGGCATCGTCATGCGATGCGGTGCGCTCCCTGCGAGATATTGACCTCGATGATGCGAGGAGCCTGTCCGAAGCGGTGCGAGAACTTGTCGGAAGCCTCTTCGAGGAAACCGTCGTAGGTCTCGGCGCGGACCAGATTGATCGTGCAGCCGCCGAATCCGCCGCCCATCATGCGGGCGCCCAGCACCCCGGCATTGTTGTGAGCGACATCGGCCAGGAAATCGAGTTCGGCACAGCTGACCTCGTAGTCTTTGCTCAGGCCCGTATGCGAACCGTTCATCTTCTGTCCGAAAGTGACGTAATCGCCTTTTTCGAGCGCCGCACAGGCGTCCAGCAGGCGTTGGTTTTCCTCGATGACATAGCGGCAGCGACGATAAACGACCTCTTCCATTTCGCCCTTATAGGCATCGAGCATGTCCATCGTCACGTCGCGCAACGATTCCACGCCGCCCACGTGCTTGAGCACGACGGCCACGCCCGCCTCGCACTGTGCCCGGCGCACGTTGTATTCCGACGAGGCCAGCGTGTGTTTGACCTTCGTGTCGAACAACACGACCTTACAGCCCTGCGGATCGAAGGGTTCGAGCTTGTATTCGAGCGAACGGCAGTCGAGCCGGATGACGTGTCCCGCCTCGCCGAAAAGCGATGCGAACTGGTCCATGATGCCGCAGCGGACGCCCACGTAGTTGTGTTCGGTCATCTGTCCGATCTTGGTCAGCTGCTCGCGGCCGAAGCCCAGATCGAAAACGGTGTTGAGCGCGAATCCCACCGCACTCTCCAGCGCAGCCGAGGACGAAAGTCCGGCCCCCAGAGGCACGTCGCCGCCGAACACCATGTCGAAGGGCCGGATCAGCGCTCCGCGTTTCTCCATCTCGTTGGCCACGCCGTAGATGTACTGCGCCCATTGTTGTTCGGGCTTCTCGCCGTGGATGTCCATCTCGATAGACTCGTCGTAATCGACCGAATGGAGGCGGCACACCTTACCGTCGTTGGGCTTGACGGCCACGTAGATCGCCTTGTCGATGGCTCCGGGCAGGACGAAGCCCAGATTGTAGTCGGTATGTTCGCCGATGAGATTGACCCGTCCCGGAGAGGCGAAAAGAGAAGCGCCGTCTCCGTACAGTTTTTTGAACTGTTCCTGAATTTTGGTTTTCATAGGTTATGCGGTTTAATGGTTCGTAGCATGGATATAAACGTCGTCCGGATAGCGGACGCCCGTGAGAAAAAGCCCCTGCGCCGGAGCCGATCCGCCGGCCAGCGCACGGTCGCGCCCCTCGATCACGGAGCGGAAGCCCCCGACGCTCAACTTGCCGCGTCCCACGTCGAGCAGCGTGCCCACCACGGCACGGACCATATTGCGCAGAAAGCGGTCGGCCTCGATCGTGAAAACGAGCAGGTCGCCCTCTCTGTGCCATCCGGCGCGGCTCACCCGGCAGAGGTTGGTCTTGTTGTCGGAATGCAGCTTGCTGAAGCTGGTGAAATCGCGGGCTTCGAGCAACAGTGCCGCCGCTTCGTTCATCCGCTCCGCATCGAGCGGGAGCGTCCAGCGGAGGGCCGTATCGGTGCGGAACGGATCCTTTCGGGTCGTGATATAATAGCGATACTCGCGAGAGAGCGCGTCGAAACGGGCATGGGCGTCGTCGCGGACGCGCCGCACGCCGCTCACGGCGATGTCGTGGGGCAGGATCGCGTTCAGGTGATAACAAAACCGGGCAAGATCGTCCAGCAGACGTTCCGTATCGAAATGAGCGACATAATAGGAAGCATGCACGCCCGTATCGGTGCGGCCGGCTCCCACCGTCTCGGTTTCGGCACCGAGCAACGTAGAAAGCGCCCGCTGCAACGTCTGCTGCACGGACGGATCGGAAGGCTGGATCTGCCAGCCGTTGTAGGCTTTGCCCGAATAGGACAGTTCCAGAAAATATCGCACGGTCGTAATCGTTTCTTACAACAAAGATAGCATTTTCATCGGGAGATAAAAACAACCGGACGCACAGAATCCCTTTGCAGAAGGGTTCCGCCACCGGGAAACGCCTGCACAGAACGCCTATTTTTATCGCCCGATGTACAGGATTTCTGTGAAATTTGAAGTAAATTTGCGGGAAACATTCCGGAAAATGATGAAAATCGCACTGATCGGCTATGGCAAAATGGGCCATGAGATCGAAAAAATACTGCTCGACAGAGGACATAGCGTCCCGTTGATTATCGACCTGAACAACGCGGCCGACCTGAACGCGGAAAACCTCCGCGGAATCGACGCCGCCATCGAATTCACTTCGCCGGGCACCGCATTCGGCAACATCGCGGCCTGTCTCGAGGCAGGCGTGCCCGTCGTATGCGGAACGACCGGCTGGCTCGACCGGTTCGACGAAGCGGCGGAACTGTGCCGCCGGAAGGGCGGGGCGTTTTTCTATGCGTCGAATTACAGCGTGGGAGTCAATGTGTTCTTCGAGATCAACCGCCGTCTGGCCGAACTGATGAACCGGCTGGACGAATACGACGTCACAGTCGAGGAGACGCACCATACGCAGAAGAAGGACGCTCCGAGCGGCACGGCCATCACGATAGCCGAAGGCATTCTGGACAACGTGGAACGGAAGCAGCGCTGGACATGCGGTACGACCACCGCAGCCGACGAATTGGAAATCACAGCTGTGCGACGCGGTACGGTACCCGGTATCCACACCGTGACCTACGAATCGGAAGCCGACACGATCACCCTCTCGCACCATGCCAAAAGCCGGCGGGGATTCGCGCTCGGAGCCGTGCTGGCCGCCGAGTTCATCGCTGGGAAACAGGGTGTCTTCTCGATGAAGGACCTCTTGGGAATAGGATAAAAACACGGTATCGGGAAGACCGCACCCCGCAGAAACCGGGACGGCGGGCCGCACCGATCGAAAAAACGCAAAAAGAGTGAACAAGCTGAAGGAAATATGGGCCAACAAATGGGTACGATTCGGCGTCGTATCGCTGATCTATCTGTTGTGGTTCGTCGTCTGGACCGGAAACCTATGGCTGCTCGCAGGCCTGATCGTCATTTACGACATCTACATCTCGAAAAGGATGTACCGTCTGTTCTGGAAAAAGCACAAGGAACGCAAACGGACGAACAAAGCCTATCGCAAGACGGCGGAGTGGGTCGAGGCTATTGTATTCGCGACGGTCGTGGCCTCGCTGATCCGGATTTTCTTCTTCGAAATGTACGTCATTCCGACGCCCTCGATGGAAAAGAGCATGCTGGTGGGGGACTATCTCTGCGTGAGCAAAGCGGCCTACGGACCCAAAATGCCCAACACGCCGCTCTCGTTCCCGTTCGTGCACAATACGATGCCGCTGTCGCAGACGAAACGTTCGTTCGTCGAATGGATCCGGTGGCCCTATCACCGGCTCCGCGGATGGAGCCGCATCGAGCGCAACGACCCCATCGTGTTCAACTTCCCGCACGGCGACACCGTGGCGCTCGTCGAGCCTTCGAACGACTATTATCTGCTGCTGAGAAACTACCAGCGAGCCTTCGGAGAGAAACAGGGCCGCGAAAGGCTGCTGAGTCAGACCGAACTGGTCTACCGTCCGGTGGACAAACGGGAGAATTACGTCAAACGCGTAGTGGGCATGCCGGGCGACACGATCCGGATCGTCCACTCGGAAATGTGGATCAACGGCGAGCCTCAGGCCGACATTCCGGGCAAACAATACAACTATTTCGTCGTGACGAACGGCACGCCGATCAACGGGGAAACGCTCGAGGACATGGGCATCGCCCAAAGCGACGTCCACTACGACGCCGTGACGAAAACCTACTCGTACCTGCCGCTCACGGCCGAAAACGCCGCGCGGATCGAAGGCATGAAGAATGTCGTGGAGGTCGTCAGGTTCGAGGCCCGGGACGCCGATCCGGACATCTTCCCGTTCGATGAGCGCTATCCGTGGAACGTGGACAATTTCGGTCCGCTATGGATTCCGCAGAAAGGCGCGACGGTCGATCTGACGCCCGAGAACCTGCCGCTCTACCGGCGCATCATCGAAGTGTACGAAGGAAACACGCTCGAGGAGAAAGACGGGCAGATCTTCATCAACGGCTCTCCAGCGGACCGATACACGTTCGCCATGGATTACTATTTTATGATGGGAGACAACCGGCATAACTCGCTCGACTCGCGCTACTGGGGTTTCGTGCCCGAAGACCATATCGTAGGCAAGCCCTCTTTCGTATGGCTGTCGCTGGACAAGGAGAAAAGTTTTCCGGGTAACATCCGGTGGAACAGACTCTTCAGCCGGATAAAATAAGAGAAGTCCGGACACAGGAAACAGGTTCTTTCACATTCTTTTCGGATGGAAAATACCGCAGACACCGATATTTACTATACGATCGCGGCTCCGGCCGAGGCGCTGTACAAGGAAAAAGGCAGTAAATTTCTCTGTTACGCCTATCCCGTGCAGGACGAAGACCGGATACGGGAACATCTGGAAGCTCTGCGCAAACGCTACTACGACGCCACGCACCACTGCTACGCATGGAGGCTGGGTCCCCGGGGCGAGGCGTTCCGTGCCAATGACGACGGCGAGCCGTCCTCGACGGCAGGCAAACCGATTCTGGGACAACTGCTCTCGCGAGAACTGACCGACACGCTGATCGTCGTCGTGCGTTACTTCGGCGGGACCAAACTCGGCGTGTCGGGTCTCATCGCCGCCTATCGGGAGTCGGCGGCGGCCGTGCTCGACGAAGCGCAGCGGATCGAAAAGACCGTGAACGCCCGGTTCGAGATCGGGTTCGGCTATCTGGCCATGAACGACGTGATGCGCGTGGTCAAAGAACTGCAACCCGAAGTCAAGGAGCAGCAGTTCGACAATGCCTGCCGGATGACGCTCTCGATCCGCCGGAGCAGGGAAGAGGCCCTGCGTGAGCGGCTATCGAAAGTGGAAGGCATCGACATAGAATTCGAAGGATACGAATAACTGAAATACAACTCGACCGCACCGTAGCCGGACCGGCACAGGAGGACGACAGAAAAGACATTTTTAAGAACTATGGGAAAAAAGAATCTGGTATCGATCACCGATTTCACGAAGGACGAGATACTCAAGATCATGGAACTGGCCGCCCGGTTCGAAGCCGACCCTCACCGGCAAGTATTGGCCGGCAAAGTCATCGCCTCGCTCTTTTTCGAACCCTCGACACGAACCCGACTGAGTTTCGAAAGCGCGATCAACCGCCTCGGCGGACGCGTCATCGGATTTTCGGAAACCTCCAACACCAGCGTATCGAAAGGGGAGACGTTCCACGATACGATCACCGTCATCTCGAACTACTGCGACATGATCGTCATGCGGCACTCCGTCGAAGGCGCCGCCCGCTATGCGAGCGAAATATCGAAAGTACCGGTAGTCAATGCCGGAGACGGCGCCAACCAGCATCCCAGCCAGACGCTGCTGGACCTCTATTCGATCAAAAAGACGCAGGGAACGCTCGACAACATCCATATCGTCATGGTGGGCGACCTCAAATACGGCCGCACGGTCCACTCGCTGTTGCAGGCCCTGTCGTTTTTCGACCATCCCACGTTCACGTTCGTCGCTCCCGACGAGCTGAAGATGCCGGACGAATACAAGCTCTTTCTCGAAGAAAAGGGCATCGCCTACACCGAAACCGACCGTATGGACGACGCGATCCGTCAGGCCGACATCGTCTACATGACCCGCGTACAGCGCGAACGGTTTTCGGACCCGATGGAGTACGAACGGGTCAAGAACGTATATATCCTGAAAAACAGCATGCTGGAAGGCACCAAAGACAACATGCGCATTCTGCACCCGCTGCCCCGCGTGGGCGAGATCGCCACCGACGTGGACAGCAATCCCAAGGCCTACTATTTCCAGCAGACCGAAAACGGAGTCTACACGCGAATGGCCATCATCAGCTACCTGCTGGGCGTCGCGGAATAGTCCGTATCATCCGTCATCAACCAATCCACACACACCGAATCATGGAAGGTAAATTAGAAGTCAGGGCCATCGAAAACGGAACGGTCATCGACCACATCCCGTCGGACTGCCTGTTCAAGATCATCAAGATACTGGATCTGGAAAACGATCCCCACCGGATTACTTTCGGGACCAACCTCGAAAGCAAACGCATGGGCAGCAAAGCCATCATCAAGATCAACGACCGTTTCTGCCGGCAGGAAGAGATCAACCGCATCGCCATCGTGGCGCCCATGGCCAAGGTCAATATCATCAAGAACTTCAAAGTGACCGAGAAACGGGACGTGACGATACCCGAAACGATCCGGGGATTCGTCCGCTGCGCCAATCCCAAATGTATCACGAACATCGAACCGGTGGAAACCGCATTCCAGGTCGTCCGGGACAGCGAAGGTGAAATCGGCCTCCGTTGCCGTTACTGCGAAAAGATCACGCACCGTCAGCAGATCGAGATCGTAAAATAGGAACGTGCGCTCTCTGTCCGTATCGAACCGGGCAGAGAGCGCATTTTCGTCACTCTCCGGTTCGGAACGTAATGGGGGTTTCCGCAATCGGCCATCCGTCGGAAGAAACGAAGCCGATACTTGGCATACTGAATCCGTACTCCGCATCCGGTCGCAAATCGACAGGAACCGTTACGGCTTTTCCATCTTCGGAATAGACGATCGATCGGCTGCTGATCGGAAAGAGACTGTTTTCAACCAGATTAAATCCGAAACGGTCCCTCATCATCGGACGATCGAAACGGATCGTCAGGGTTTTATGCGACGGATCCACCCGACCGTCCGAAAGTTCATCGACGGAAACGATACGGGGCGGATTTTCGCAATAAGCCACCACCTCGTCGTTGAAAAAATCGACGACACGGGGCATGAAATCGCTCATCGTGGGATATTGCGCCCTGTCGCGTTCGTAAATCTCCAGTAGAGCCGACAGATGATCCACCCACAGAAAGCCGCGTCCGAACTCCTCCAGCATTTGCTGGTGCACTCCGACCGTATCGCCGTGAGCGACCAGATAACGGAGAACGGTAGCCCTCACCATCGATTCGCGCATCACCGTTCCGCCGTTATTATATGCCTGCTGCTTCATAATATCGCCTACGTGGTCGAATATCTTTCGGCCGGCGCTCTCCAGTTCGGTCAAAAACGCATCGACCTCCGGATTGCTGAACGAATGGCCGAATTCATGGATCAGTATATTTTTCACAACCGCCGGAAAAACCGGTTCGCCGGCGGCATCCACTTCCCACACGCCCATCAGGGCATATACATCGCTGACACCGTCGGGAAAAACCACGCGCGGCCCATAACAGTTTCCTCCGTTGCCCAACCCGATGACGATATGGAAACGATCGGCCGCCTCCCTGCCGAAATATGCCGCAAACCAATCTGTATCGATGTCTTCCAGCGCATCGTCGAATATCCGTTCCGCCATTTCGTAACGTTGTCGCTGTTCGCGGAAAAACTCCTCGCAATGGGCATCTCTATAAAACCGACGGAGCAGACGGAGAAAGGCTCCTGCATTTCGCTTTCTCCATCGGGATTCGGGAATATCGTCGGTAAAAACGACACGGGGATTGAAGCGGGGCGCGTCCCCGATATGAACGGCCATTGCCGCCACCGCATCATAACCGACATAATTCCGCTGTCGCATTCCCCGCATGAAATCGATCAGGGGATGATCGCCGAACCGGTAGTCACCACGCAAAGCGACTGCACCGGCCTATGGGGACTCGATACCCTGCCCCAACGTTTCGGGTG
>UROX01000098.1 GCA_900549685.1 uncultured Alistipes sp. | reverse complement strand
GACATAACGCTTAACTGTTATCGAAATTATGGCATCGAACATTGTTTATTTGACCGAAGCGGGTCTGCAAAAACTCAAGGCCGAACTGGAACACCTGCGGTCGGTAGAGCGTCCCGCGATCTCGGCGGCCATCGCCGAGGCCCGCGACAAAGGCGACCTGTCCGAAAACGCGGAATACGATGCGGCCAAAGAGGCTCAGGGTATGCTCGAAATGCGCATCGCCAAGCTGGAAGATACGGTGGCCAATGCCCGCGTGATCGACGAATCGCGCATCGACACGAGCGCCGTGCAGATCCTCAACCGCGTCAAGATGAAAAACATAACCACCGGAAAAATCGTAGAATACACGCTCGTTTCCGAAAACGAGGCCAACCTCAAGGAAGGCAAGCTGTCGATCGGAACCCCTATCGCCAAAGCCCTGCTGGGCAAGAAAAAAGGCGAGGAAGTGGACGTGACGGTTCCTTCGGGTGTGTTGCGGTTCGAGATTCTCGACATCTCGATCTGATCCCCCACAGGCTGCCGCCGACGGAGACCGTCCGGGCGAACACCCCGATGAGGTACAGCAACATGTGCCTCATAGCCGCAGGCGAATAACAAAGCGTGTCCGAAAAATCGGACACGCTTTTTTTGTTCGGCAACGGCCTTTCGATGTATTCGAGTCCCTGTTGTATTTCCCGCTCCGACCATTACCTCAATGCCGCACCATCTATTCGGATTCTTTCACCAAGACAGGATTTAAAGCCGCAGTCCGGACCGCCTGCGTCCAAGACGTCGCAATGCAGCTTTCCCCCCGCATTCCGGCTGTAAATTGCTGCCGAAACGCTATATCCGAAGTCTCGTCGTATGCACGATCCGACAAAATTCGGGAGAGAATAACGGCACCGTACCGTCGGAAGCAGCCAAACTGCATCGCAAACAGGGCTAACCTCAAAAACCGGATCATACGCACAGCCGGCCAGCAATAGCATTCCCGCCGAGCATGGAATCAAAAGCAGGGAATCCGACCGGAACCACAGCCGCAAGCCGCGACGGCATCGGCCGGACCGAACCGGCGAACGACGCCCGGAACCGCCAATGCACGACTCCAGGAAAAAAGAAAGAGCCGCCGAAAACGGCGACTCTTCCTCCTTATTAAATAGTACAGATTAGCATTCGAGTTTGCCGGCCGAACCCAGTACGTTGATGAGTTTGGCTTTGTAGAGTTCTTTGAGGCGATCGCGAGCCGGACCGAGGTATTTGCGCGGGTCGAACTCGGCGGGTTTGGTCGCCATGATCTCGCGAACGGCAGCCGTCATGGCCAGACGACCGTCGGAGTCGATGTTGATCTTGCAAACGGCCGATTTAGCAGCTTCGCGGAGCTGTTCTTCGGGAATTCCGATCGCGTCCTTGAGGGCACCGCCGTATTTGTTGATGATAGCCACCTGATCCTGAGGCACCGAAGAGGAACCGTGAAGCACGATGGGGAATCCGGGGATGCGGGTTTCGATCTCCTTGAGGATGTCGAAACGCAAGGGGGGCGGAACCAGAATGCCGTTGGCATCGCGCGTGCACTGTTCGGGCGTGAACTTGTTGGCACCGTGCGAAGTACCGATGGAGATAGCCAGCGAATCCACACCGGTGCGCGATACGAAATCGATCACCTGATCGGGTTCGGTATAGGTATGGTGTTCGGCCTTCACGTCGTCTTCGATACCGGCCAGCACGCCCAGCTCGCCTTCGACCGTTACGTCGAACTGATGGGCATATTCCACGACTTTCTTCGTCAGCGCGATATTTTCTTCGTAAGGCAGGTGCGAACCGTCGATCATCACCGACGAGAAGCCCATGTCGATACACGACTTGCAGAGTTCGAACGAATCGCCGTGGTCGAGGTGCAGCACGATCTGCGGGCAGGCGCAACCCAGTTCCTTGGCATATTCTACGGCACCCTGGGCCATGTAGCGCAGCAGCGTCTGGTTGGCATATTTACGGGCACCGCTCGATACCTGAAGGATGACGGGCGATTTGGTTTCGACTGCAGCCTGGATAATGGCCTGCATCTGTTCCATATTGTTGAAATTGAAGGCAGCGATCGCGTATTTGCCTTCCATGGCCTTCTTGAACATCTCGCGGGTGTTCACCAAGCCCAGATCTTTGTAATTAACCATAGTTGTGAATCGTTTTATGTTAGTAACAGTCTTTGCGAAACCTCCGCAGCCGGCCCGAAGACGATGCTCCGGCTCTTTCGGGCCGCATCCGTCCGGAATATCCGCTGCGTTACGGCTTCAAATTTAACGAAATTCCGCGTCTTTGCGAAAGGTTTCGTAAATTTATTTAAAATTAATTCGCCGTACGGACGCCCGGCGGACCGGACCTCCGCACGCCGGTTTTACAGCCGGCGACGCAGCTCCTCGCCCTGTTCCTCGAAACCGGGTTTACCCAGCAATGCGAACATGTTTTTCTTGTAGGCTTCCACGCCCGGCTGATCGAACGGATTGACACCCAGCGCATATCCGCTCATACCGCAGGCTTTTTCGAAGAAGTAGAGCAGCGCGCCCAGATAATACTCGTTGAGTTCGGGCAGCTCGATGCGGATATTGGGCACGCCGCCGTCCACGTGGGCCAGCATGGTACCCATTTCGGCCATCCGATTCACTTCGCCGATCCGTTTGCCGGAGAGATAGTTCAGTCCGTCGAGGTTGTCGGGATCCGACTCGATCTTCACCTCGTGTTTCGGCCGGCCGATGCTGACGATGGTTTCCATCAGCGTGCGTTCGCCCTGCTGGATGTACTGACCCATCGAGTGCAGGTCGGCGGTCAGCGTCACGCTGGCCGGGAAAATACCCTTGCCGTCCTTGCCTTCGCTCTCGCCGTAGAGCTGTTTCCACCATTCGGCCACATAGAGCAGTTTCGGATCGTAGCTGCCCAGAATTTCGATCTTGCATCCCTTGCGGTACAGCGCCGTGCGGGCGGCAGCGTACAGTGCGGCCGGGTTTTCTTCGAACGGCACGTCCACGCCCGTAGCGACGGCCATGTCCTGCGCACCGCGCACCAGTTCGGCGATATTCACTCCGGCAGCGGCCAACGGCAGCAGACCCACCGGCGTGAGCACCGAGTAGCGTCCGCCCACGTTATCCGGAATCACGAACGTGGCATATCCTTCTCTTTCGGCGAGCGTCCGCAGCGCACCGCGCTTGGCGTCGGTCACGGCCACGATGCGTTTGGCGGCTTCGGCCTTGCCGTAGCGCTCCTCGATCTCTTTCTTGATGATCCGGAAGGCGACGGCCGGTTCGGTCGTCGTGCCCGATTTGGAAATGACGATCGTCGCGATGCGGTAAGGTTTCACGGCGGCAAGCAGCTCGGCCATGTAGTCCTCGCTGAGGTTCTGCCCGGCGAAGAGCAGCACGGGCTTGTCCTGTTTCTTATGGAGCGACGCGAACGAGTCGCTCATGGCTTCGAGCACGGCCTTGGTGCCGAGGTAAGAACCTCCGATGCCGATGACGATAATCACGTCGGAGAGCGCAGCCAACGATTCGGCGCAGTCGCCTATCGTCTTCAGGCATTCGGGCGTCACCTCCTGCGGGAGGCCGACCCAGCCCAGAAAGTCGTTTCCGGCTCCGCTGCCGTCGTGCAGCATGCGGTTGGCCGCTTCGATCTCGCCCTTGAGCGCATTCACCTCGGCCGCGGTGGCACGGCCATAAATCCTGTCGATACCGATGTTGAAAATACCCATGACTATATAGTTTTGAATTGTTTATATCAGTTTGTCGGTCAGTGAGGAGAGCACGGCCGCGGCCGGCGCCTCCCGGTAGAGCATGTCGTAGACGGCCGACGCGATAGGCATCTCCACGCCGTGCCGTTCGTTGATCTTCATAACGCATTCGGCGGCATAATACCCTTCGGCCACCATGTTCATTTCGGCCCGCGCCGCAGCGACGCTGTACCCTTTGCCGATCATCAGCCCGAACCGGCGGTTGCGGCTGAACTGCGAGTAGGACGTTACCAGCAGGTCGCCCAGATAGGCTGAGGCGAACGTGTTGCGTGCGGCGGGATAGGTCCGCTCCATGAAACGCGACATCTCCATCGCCCCGTTCGAAATGAGCACGGCGAGGAAATTGTCGCCGTAGCCCCGCCCAACGGCGACGCCCACGGCCAACGCATAGATGTTCTTCAGCACCGAGGCATATTCTATGCCGTAAATATCGGTCGAATGACTGACGGCGATATAGGGCGTACGGATCTTGCGGCCCAGCATCACCGAGTCGGCCATGTTCTTGCAGACGACCGTCAGATAGGAAAGCCGCTCGAGAGCCACCTCCTCGGCATGGCACGGCCCCGACACGATGCCGATGCGGTCGAACGGCACGCCGTAACGGCGATTGACGTACTCGGCCACCGTGACCAGGTCGCCGGGCACGATGCCCTTGACGGCCGAGACGACGAATTTCCCGTCCAGCGGCTCGGAGAGCACGTCGAGCGTCGTTTTCAGGTAGACCGAAGGCACGGCCAGCACGACGATGTCGGCACCCCGCACCACCGCGTCGAGATCGTCCGAAAGGAACAGACGGTCGGCGGGAAAATGCACGTCGGTCAGGTAACGGGGGTTGGTCCCGTGGTCGCGGATATGTTCCAGTACGTCCCGGCTGCGGATGTACCACCCCACTTCCACCTCGTTTTCGAGCAATATTTTGACCAGAGCGGTCGCCCAGCTGCCGTGTCCCACGACGGCGCAGCGTGCCCCTCTGTCGATTTCACAGGTCATAACGCGATCGTTTCGAACGACAAATGTATAAATTATTTGCCATTTCCGGCAAGACGCACGGTCCGATCTTCCCGGAAGAACGCCCGGCATCTCCGCCGTGCCATACCCGCCCCGTGTTCGAAAACGGATGCGGATCGCGACACCGCAGCGAAAGAGGCATTATTTTTCCGTCCGAGAAAGTGGGTGCGAACTCTTTTTTCCTTATCTTTGTACGATTAACGAACAACCTTAAATATACAAGACTGTGAAAAAGATAAAAAGCGCGCTCGTTTCGGTTTATTACAAGGACGGACTGGAACGGATCGTCAGAAAACTATCCGAAGACGGAGTGAAGATATATTCGACGGGAGGCACCCTCTCGTTCATCGAAGGACTGGGTCTGAAAGCCGTTTCGGTGGAAAGCCTCACGGGCTATCCGTCGATTCTGGGCGGCCGGGTCAAGACGTTGCACCCCAAAGTGTTCGGAGGCATTCTCGCCCGCCGGGACAACACTACGGACGCCGAACAGACGGCCCAGTACGAAATTCCGGAAATCGACGTGGTAATCGTCGATCTGTATCCGTTCGAACAGACCGTGGCCTCGGGCGCTCCCGAGCAGGACATCATCGAGAAGATCGATATCGGAGGCATCTCGCTCATCCGCGCCGCGGCCAAGAACTTCAAGGACGTGGTGATCGTTCCCTCGGTGGAGCAGTACGATGAGTTCTACGACATCATCACCGCTCAGAACAGCGCCACGACGCTCGAACAGCGCCGCCGTTTCGCCGCCCACGCCTTCAACGTAAGTTCGCACTACGACTCGGCCATCTTCAACTATTTCAACCGCAAGGAAGAGCTGCCGTCGTTCAAACTGAGCTTCGGCGAAGGCCTCTCGCTGCGTTACGGCGAAAACCCGCATCAGGCAGCCACGTTCTACGGCGATCCGGACAAGCTGTTCGAAAAACTCAACGGCAAGGACATTTCGTACAACAACATGCTCGACATCGACGCGGCGATCAACCTGATCGAAGAGTTCGAGGAACCGACCTTCGTCATTATGAAGCACAACAACGCCTGCGGCGTGGCCAGCCGTCCGACGGTGCTCGAAGCGTGGAAAGACGCGCTGGCGGGCGACCCCGTGTCGGCGTTCGGCGGCGTGCTCATCACCAATCGCGAAGTGGATGCGGCGACGGCCGAGGAGATCAACAAGCTGTTCTTCGAGGTAATCCTCGCTCCGTCTTACGCCGACGCGGCGCTCGAGACGCTCCGGAGCAAAAAGAACCGTATCATCCTGCGTCTCAAGGACACGACGCGTTGTCCGAAACAGTTCCGCTCGCTGCTCAACGGCGTGGCCGTACAGGACCGCGACCTCAAAGTGGGCGGCCGCGACGGAGAACCCTGCTATGCCACCGAGAAACAGGCCTCAGACAAACAGCTCGCCGATATGATCTTCGCCAACAAGATCGTCAAACACTCCAAGAGCAACGCCATCGTGCTGGCTAAAGACGGCATGCTCGTAGCCAGCGGCATCGGCCAGACCTCCCGCGTGGACGCCCTCAAACAGGCCATCGCCAAGGCCAAGGGCTTCGGATTCGACCTGCGGGGCGCCGTCATGGCCTCGGACGCCTACTTCCCGTTCGGCGACTGCGTGGAAATCGCCCACAAGGAAGGCGTGGACGCCGTGATCCAGCCGGGCGGTTCGGTCCGCGACCACGAGAGCATCGACTACTGCAATGCCAACGGCATGGCGATGCTGTTCACGGGACTGAGACATTTCAAACACTAAACATCCGAAAACGGCCGCTCCATCGCGATGCGTCGCGGCGGAGCGGCGCTTTCCGGTTCAGACCGGGACACAACAAAATAACGCTATGGGTTTATTTTCATTGACACAGGAATTGGCCATCGACCTCGGCACGGCCAATACGATCATAATCAGCAACGGCAAGATCGTCGTGGACGAGCCGTCGATCGTGGCGCTCGACCAGCATACCGGCAAGCCGGTGGCCATCGGTAAGCGGGCACGGCAGATGCACGGCAAAACCCACCAGAACATCAAGACGATCCGTCCGCTCAAAGACGGCGTGATCGCCGACTTCAACGCGGCCGAGATCATGCTCCGGGGCCTCATCAAGATGGTCAAGAGCAACGGGCGTCTGTTCAGTCCGTCGCTCAAGATGGTGATCTGCATCCCGTCCGGTTCGACCAACGTCGAAATACGCGCCGTGCGCGACTCGGCCGAACACGCCGGAGGCCGCGAGGTCTACATGATCTACGAGCCGATGGCCGCTGCGCTCGGAGCGGGTCTCGACGTCGAGGCTCCCGAAGGCAACATGGTCGTCGATATCGGAGGCGGTACGACCGAAATCGCCTGCATCTCGCTGGGCGGAATCGTCTGCAGCGAGAGCATCAACGTGGCCGGCGACGTCTTCACCGAGGACATCCAGACCTACATCCGCCAGCAGCACAACATGCGTATCGGAGAGCGGACGGCCGAAGACATCAAGATCGCCGTGGGAGCCGCCCTGTCGGAACTCGAGGTGGAACCCGACGATTTCGAGGTCACGGGTCCCAATATCCTCACCTCGCTGCCGTCGGTATTGACCGTCTCGTACAGCGAAATGGCCTACGCACTCGAAAAATCGCTCGTCAAGATCGACGCGGCGATCATGAAGGTGCTCGAAATGGTTCCGCCCGAACTCTACGCCGACATCGCCAAGAACGGTATCTATCTGGCCGGCGGAGGCGCCCTGCTCAAAGGACTCGACCGCCGGTTGTCCGAAAAAACGAACATTCCGTTCCACATCGCCGAAGACCCGCTGCGGGCCGTCGCTCGGGGAACGGGCATCGCACTGAAAAACATCAACCGCTTCTCGTTCCTCATGCGATAGCGGCAGCCGCCTTTCGAGAGCATGATAAAGTTTTTTCTGTTCATCAAGAAGATCCATTTCGTATTGATCTTCATCGTTCTCGAAGCGGTGGCCCTGCACTATTACGCAGGCAGCACGAGCTACACGAAAGCCAAACTGATTACGGCATCCAACTATGTCGCGGGCGGTATCTACGCCCAGCTTTCGGGGCTGAACAGTTACTTCCGCCTCAAAAAGGAGAATGCCTCGCTGGCGGCGGAACTGGCGGCCGTGCGCAACGAACTGGAAAACTACAAACGGGAGATCGTCGGCGACACGACGCTTTCGGCCGGAGATTCGGCGGCGTTGCTGGATGCCGCTTCGGGCCGGAAGCGTTATGAATATTTCGCGGCCCGCGTGGTGAACAACTCGATCACGCGACAGGAAAACTACATGACGCTGAACCGGGGCGTGGACGACGGACTGCAACCCGACATGGCCGTGATCGCCGACGGAGGCATCGCCGGTTACGTGCTGGGATGCTCGGACCATTTTTCAGTCTGCATGTCGGTGCTCAACCGGAACTTCCGGACCAGCGGCAAGATCAAGGGCAGCGACAACTTCGGTTCGATCTCGTGGGACGGCGTGAGCTACGAATACCTCACGCTGTCGGAAATCCCGAAATACGCCGAAATCCATGCGGGCGACACGATCGTCACTACATCGCATTCGTCGATCTTTCCGCCCGACGTGATGATCGGCACGGTCGAGAGCTTCGCGCTCAACAACGCGACCTATTACGACGTCAAGGTCCGCCTTCATACGGACATCGCGGCGCTGAACAACGTTTCGGTCGTCAAGTATCTCGATGCCGAAGAAATCGACATGCTCGAGCAGAGCCTGGGCGTTCCGCCGTCCCGTTAGCCGATATCCTGACAAAATGGGACCGGGCATATCGCGCCCGAGGCGGAACCGTAACACGGACAACAGGGCAACAAACGGAAACAGCCGTACCGGTCCGGCCGAAAAATCCGGAGCGAACGAAAACAAGGGCGCCACGTCTTCATATCCGGAATGCACCACGACATTTCCGCTGCGGTCGTAACCGACGCTTTTCCGGACACCAGAGATAAACGAGCGGCAGAAAACCCGAGTCCGACGAGACGACACCTCGGGAAATCGCGAAGGTCCCTCTTCCGAAAATACAGACACGGCTGCATGACCGACCTCCGTGAGATATGTTTCGCGGATGATATTCCTGTGTTCTATCCGTGCGGGAAAGCCGATCCGGACATATCGTCCGAACCGAGGACGGAGGCCAAACGGGACAAAAATTTCGGTTTCGATTTCGGGCCGCCTACTCCTGTATTCGACCGTTACAGCTGTCATACACTCACGTATATCGGGAATCCGTCGTTTCCGCATCGCCTTTCGGGCTGCATCTTAAAAAGTAGAGGCGACAGCAAATCCGATCCGAATACACGGCCGGCGGCAGAGAACGACAGCGGCCGGAGAGGAAACGCGCCTCCGGCGATTTCGTCACACCGAAGTATATAACAGCCATTACCGATGCGGGAAGACGGCCGAAAACGACGACAACACTCGTTTCGCGCCGTTCTTTTTTCGATGCAAGTGGGCGAATGCGGCAAAAAAAACGTAAATTTGACGGCACACAACAGACCTCGATCCGATGCAACGAACCATAGAATACACCGTGTTGTTCCTTGTCATGGTCATCCTGCAAGTCTTTCTTTTCAGCAGGATCGGATTCAGCATATACCTGCATCCGCTGCCTTACGTGGCTTTCATCGTGCTGCTGCCCATGGAAATCGTCCCGAT
>UROX01000097.1 GCA_900549685.1 uncultured Alistipes sp. | reverse complement strand
TAAACAACGATTCGGACGGATCTATGCCCGTGCGACGAATCATTTCCTCGAAAATTTCGGGGTCGGGTTTAACCATTCCCATTTCGAAAGAGAGGAACAGACGGTCGAAGTAGTCGTCCACGGTAAGCCCCTGTTTCCGGAAAACGCCGTTCTTCATATGTTCCATCATAATCGGATTGGTATTACTGAGCATGAACAGCCCGAATCCCCGGCGCCGCAATGCCAGCAACATGTCGAGTTTGTAATCCGGAATATCGAGCAGGAAACTGCACAACGCCGCATCGATAGCCTCCGGATCGACCGGACGGCCCACCGAACGTGAAATTTCGTCGTACAGCGCCCGGGGAGGGACCTCGCCTTTCTCGAGCGCGAGCAATACGCCCGACTGTCTGTAAGGATCGATCATTTCGTCGAAATGCATGAACCCCAACTTGCGGAATGCTTCTATTGCAGTCGTTATGCTGTAATCGATCAACACTCCGCCCAGATCGAATATAACGGTTCCGATTCTATTCATACGTCAAAAAAGCCCAATCGCCCGCAAAGGTAAGAATTTTGGAAATAATCGTTATATTTGAATACGAAAACGACAGAATGCCAGACATGAACGACGGCTCGAACATATGGATAAGGGTATACCGGTTCTACCGGGACGGATTCCGCGAGATGACACTGGGGCGCACGCTGTGGGCGTTGATTCTCGTCAAGCTGTTCATCATGTTTTTCGTGCTGCGTCTGTTTTTCTTTCCCGATTTTCTGGCCCGGTTCGAGACCGAACGTCAGAAAAGCGATTACGTTATGGAACAATTACTGAACTTTAAACCCTAAAAACGCTATGATTCTAACCGCTGCTGAATGGATGGACGTCGTGGACTGGTCTCGAGCGCAGTTCGCCATGACGGCCATCTACCACTGGCTGTTCGTGCCGCTGACCCTCGGACTGGGATTCATCTGCGCCATCATGGAAACGATCTACTACCGGACGGGCGACCCGTTCTGGAAACGGACGACGAAGTTCTGGATGCGCATTTTCGGGATCAACTTCGCCATCGGCGTAGCCACGGGCCTCATCCTCGAATTCGAATTCGGCACCAACTGGTCGAACTACTCCCATTTCGTGGGCGACATTTTCGGCGCCCCGCTGGCCATCGAAGGCATCATGGCCTTCTTCATGGAAAGTACCTTCATCGCCGTCATGTTCTTCGGCTGGAACAAGGTGTCGAAAGGTTTCCATCTGGCCTCCACCTGGCTGACCGCCATCGGGGCTAACCTCTCGGCGCTGTGGATTCTGGTAGCCAACGCATGGATGCAGTATCCCGTCGGCACGACGTTCAATCCCGACACGGCGCGGCAGGAGATGACCTCGTTCAGCGACGTGCTGTTCTCGCCGGTGGCCCTCAACAAATTTTTCCACACCGTCACTTCGGGTTACGTGCTGGCTGCCGTCGTCGTCGTGGGCATCAGCGCATGGTTCCTGCTCCGCAAGCGGGAAGAGAAGATGGCCCGCAAAAGCATCGCCACAGCCTCCGTGTTCGGTCTGGCGAGCGCCCTGCTGCTGGCGATGACGGGCGACGGATCGGCCGTGCAGGTAGCCCGGACCCAACCGATGAAACTGGCAGCCATGGAAGCCCTCTACGACGGACAGCGCGGAGCCGGACTCACCGTAGTGGGGCTGCTCAAGCCCTTCGACCGGGAACGGCATACCTCGGAGGACAGCGCCTTTTATTTCCGCTGGCAGATACCCAAAATGCTCTCGCTGATGAGTTTCCGCCAGGCGGACGCCTATGTGCCGGGCATCAACGACCTGGTGTACGGCAACACCGACCATCAGATCGCCCCCGTCGCATGGAAAATGAGGGCGGGACACCACGCACTCGAAACGATCAAGGAATACAGAGCGGTCAAAGACTCGGCGGACGCGGCCACGCTGGCCTATTATCGCAACCTGTTCACTCCGGATAACGAAGAGGGCAAATATTTCAAAAAGCACAGTCTCGATCTGATGGGCTACGCCTACCTGAATGCTCCGACGGACGTCGTCCCGAACGTTCCGCTGGTATTCTACACGTTCCGCGTCATGGTGGGGCTGGGTTTTTACTTCATCGTCTTTTTCGCAGCGATTCTGTTTTTCCTCTACCGCAAGACGCTCGTCGGACGACGGTGGATGCTGCGACTCATGCTCTGGTCGATTCCGCTGGCCTATCTGGCCTCGGTGTCGGGATGGATCGTGGCCGAGGTCGGACGGCAGCCGTGGACGATACAGAACCTGCTGCCCACGATGGCTTCGGTGTCGAACATCGGCGCGGGTTCCATCATGGTCACTTTCTTCATTTTCGTCGCGCTGTTCACCGCGCTGCTCATCGCCGAGCTGATGATCGTCACCCGGCAGATCAAGATCGGCCCCGGGCCGCTCGAAGAGAAAAACGAACCGGAAACCGAACGACAAAACGCATAAAAGACTATGGATACCGTATATATTTTTCTACAACACTACTGGTGGTTCATCATTTCGCTGCTGGGCGCCCTGCTCGTGTTCCTGCTGTTCGTCCAAGGCGGGCAAGCACAGCTCTACGCCATCGGACGCACCGAGACCGAGCGCAGCCTGATCGTCAATTCGCTGGGCCGGAAATGGGAACTGACATTCACGACGCTGGTCACGTTCGGCGGTGCGTTTTTCGCCTCCTTCCCGCTGTTTTACAGCACCAGTTTCGGAGGAGCGTTCTATGTATGGATGCTCATCCTGTTCGTATTCGTCATTCAGGCCGTGGCCTACCAGTTCCGACGCAAACCGTCGAACTTTCTCGGTGAGAAGACGTACAACGCGTTTCTGGTCATCAACGGCGTGGCCGGCACCTTTCTGCTCGGCACGGCCGTAGGGACGCTCTTCACCGGAGGATGGTTCACCGTGAACGCCAACAACATCGCCTCGACGGAAGCCGCCGGCACCATATCGCAATGGACCACACCGTGGTACGGACTCGATGCGCTGGCCGATCCGCGCAACGTGCTGCTGGGGCTCTCCGTGATGTTCCTCTCGCGCGTACTGGGGTTACAATATTTTATGAACGCCATCGACGACAGCATCGTCTTCGACCGCTCGCGCCGGCACCTGCGTTGGAATGCGATCGGGTTCCTGGTACCCTTTCTGGCTTTCGCGACCGCCCTGCTCTGCTCGAAAGGCTGGGCCGTCGATCCCGCGACGGGAATCATTTCGGAAGAACCGTACAAATATCTGCACAACCTGCTGGCGATGCCCGTCGTGCTGCTCCTGCTGCTCGCAGGCGTCGTTTCGGTGCTGTGGGGGATCGGTACGGGAATCTTCCGTGCCAGCCGGCGCGGAATATGGTTTTCGGGAGCGGGCACCGTACTGACGGTACTGGCCCTGCTGCTGACAGCCGGCTACAACGACACGGCCTATTATCCCTCGCTGGCGGACATGCAAAGCTCGCTGACGATCTACAACAGTTCGTCGAGCAAATTCACGCTCTATGTGATGAGCATCGTCTCGCTGCTCATCCCGTTCGTCGTCGCCTACATCTGGTACGCATGGAGATCGCTCGACAAAGTGAAAATATCGAGAAAAGAGCTGGCCGAAGACGATCACGCCTACTGATCGTTCTCGCATGAAGAAATGCGAAGCCCGGGGGAAACGTTTCCCCCGGGCTTCGTGTTTTTATCTTCCGTTCCATGCGCACCGGCCGCCACGGGAAGGCTGTTCGTTCCCCGGACAGCCAATGCTCCGCCGGAGCCGGACGAACATCCTCGAGCCAATTCTTCGCCGACGCGACACAGGGTCGGACGGCATCGAACACGAACCGCCCGAGAAACCGCGGCAGCGACACAGGCATCGGTCCTATCGGACCGGCCGGAAATTTAGCCGCACCGAAGCATAGCCAACCGAAATCTTGAACCTCCGAGCAGACCGCCGCAGACCGCAACAGCGACCGCAAACCGCGTCATCCGGATCGGTTCCGCTTCTTCGACGGGACGGGCTATCTGCGCTCTCCGGCCTTGAGGACGATTTCCTTGACCGGCCGTTTTTCCGTATCCCTGATCTTCAGCACCATCTCGTTCTCCGTGGCCTGCACGTCGAGGGCATGGCCCTGTGCGTTGATGAGCACCGGGAAATCGCACCCCTCTTCGCCCGCGGCGATATAACGGTGCTTGTGCAGATGGCCGCACAACATCACGTCTATCCCGGCCTCGTTGAGCACGGGGACGAAATGCTTGCGGAGTTCGAGCGTGCCGTGCCACGTTCCGCCCACGGGAGGGACATGGATGACCGCGACGCGGAACGGAGCCGAGCGGAACTCCTCGGAGGCGACCGTACGCCGTATCCAAGCCACCTGATCGGCCCGGTAACGGTCGAAATCGGCCAGTCCGTAATACTCTATGTCGCTGTCGGGCTTGTCCTCGCCGCCGTCCATGACGATGAAAAAGACCGGTCCCTCCCGGAACGAATAGTAGGGCTGTCCGGTCGAGGTCGGGAAATAGTCGAGATAGCGATCGGAAAACAGGCCGCGCGTCTCGTGGTTGCCCCGGGCGAAAAAGAACGGGATTTCGGCCGCGAACAGTTCCGTCGATTTGGCCAGGAAACCGTCCACGAGCTGCTGTTCGCCGCTCATGTTATTGACCATGTCGCCGTTGAAGAAAACGAAGTCGCAGTTCTCCTTTTTCACATCGCCCAGCAGCGCGGCCAGCATCTCGCTGTTCTCGTGTACATCGTTCACCATGACGAAAGAGGTTGTCTTCCGGTCGGCATCGGGCGTGCGGAAACAATACGGTTTCCGGCGATAGACGTCGGAACAGATCGTCTGTCCGTAACGGACCAGATAGGGAGACTGTTCCATGACCTCTTTCGAGCAGACCCGATACCGGTATACGGTGGCGGGCGAAAGCCCCGTCACACGGACCGTATGCAGGCGTCCGACCGTCCGTTTGCCCAGCATGGTCTCGAAAAACTGCGGACGTTCCTCGGCATAGAAATGATTGTCGTCGTCGGGTGCCACTTCGACCCACGAGAGCGCATCGGCCGAAGTTCCCCAGATAACGGTCGCTCCGTCGGCCGTCACGTTCTGCAAGTAGGGTCCGAACGTAATGCGGAACGGATTTTGAGCACGGAGGCACATACCTGAAAACAGTATGGCAAGCAAAAAGAAAATTTTTCGCATAGGATTTCGTTTAGGTTCGACCGGATAAAAATACGGAAAAAACACGGGAAATCCTACGACGGGAACCGATGGCCGGCGAACGGTCGCCGACAGTGCGAGATCCGTTTCGGAGGGCAGAAAACATCCGTCGTTCCGCGAGAAAGATTGCTTTCCTCGGAATAAAACCCTATTTTGTGCAACTACAAAAAAACGACTGCCATGAACTCGCTTCGAAAAAACAAAATTCTGGTCATCGGAAGTACCAACACCGATATGGTCGTCCGTACCGACCGCCTGCCCCGACCCGGAGAAACGGTACTGGGCGGTATTTTTATGATGAATCCGGGCGGCAAGGGCGCCAATCAGGCCGTGGCGGCCGCCCGGCTGGGCGCCGACGTCACGTTCGTCTGCAAAACGGGCAACGACATGTTCGGGGCCGACACCCGGCGGAGACTCGCCGACGAGGGGATCGACACGACCTATGTCTACACCGACGCCGACCGCCCTTCGGGCGTGGCACTGATCGCCGTGGACAGCCATGCGGAAAACTCCATCGTCGTGGCTTCAGGCGCCAACGCCGCCCTGCTCCCGCCGGACATCGAACGGGCGGGGGCCGCACTGGATGCGTGCGAATGGGTGCTCATGCAGCTCGAAACCCCGATGGAGACAATCGAATGCGCTGCCGCCGAAGCCGTCCGCAGGGGCAAACGGGTCATTCTGAATCCGGCTCCCGCCGCCGTGCTGTCGCCCCAACTGCTGGCGAACCTCTATCTGATTACGCCGAACGAAACCGAAGCGCAGGCGATTTCGGGCATCGAAATCGACTCGATAGAAACGGCCGAACAGGCGGCCCGGAAAATCATCGGCATGGGCGTCTGCAACGTCATCGTCACGCTCGGAGCACAGGGCGCACTGATCTGCGACGAACGGACGAGCACGCTCGTCGAGGCCCACAGCGTAGCGGCCGTAGACACGACGGCTGCCGGCGACGTGTTCAATGCGGGCGTGGCGACGGCCCTGGCCGAAGGACTCGACCTGGAAGCCGCCGTCCATTTCGCCGCCAAAGCGGCCGCCATCTCGGTCACCCGGGCCGGAGCGCAGGCATCGGCTCCGTACCGCAACGAGGTAGACGAGTTCCGGCTCTGAGCTTCCCGCCGCGACGGACCGGAGAACCCTTCCGCTGATTCCGGAACGACTCCACTCGTCCACTGTCCGAACGCAGGTTGCTACGGCCGATCTGTATTTTCCGCCGCAACTTCGCACCGGAACACACTCTTTCCTGCCAGCGCACCGCCGAAATAGACACGAACGATGCGGGCAGCAGGAAGCGAAGATTCGGCGAGCGTGCACCGCTCCCCTGCGGGACACGGGAAGAAGACGGAATGAATTTCCGAAAATGCCGTAATCGCACCCCTCTCCGAACGGACGGATACGAAAAAGTACCGGCCCGAACCGGACAGGGGAAACGGACCGCCTCCGGAGAACCTACTTAAAAAACTTTATCCGAAAACAACCGATCAAACACACAACGTCATGTATATCGTAAACAACTACACGCTGGCCGTCGTCTTCTGCGTCGTCACGATGCTCTGCTGGGGATCGTGGGGCAACACCCAGAAACTGGCTGCCAAAACATGGAGATACGAATATTTCTACTGGGACTATGTCATCGGGCTGCTGCTGTTCTCGATCCTGTCGGCCTTCACGCTCGGCAGCATGGGCAGCGAAGGCCGGAGTTTTCTCGACGACCTGCGTCAGGCATCGGCCGGCAACCTCGGCAGTGCATTCCTCGGCGGCATCGTCTTCAACGCGGCCAACATCCTGCTGGCGGCGGCCATCGCCATCTGCGGCCTGTCGGTAGCTTTTCCGGTCGGCATCGGACTGGCATTGGTGCTCGGCGTGCTCATCAACTACTTCGGCGCAGCCAAAGGCGAACCGGCCTTCATTTTCGCCGGCGTGGCACTCATCGCCGCGGCCATCGTCCTCAACGGACTGGCCTATAGAAAGATGCTGACCGGATCGAAAAAAGTGCCCGCCAAAGGAATCTGCCTCTCGATCGCCGCGGGGATCATCATGGCATTTTTCTACCGGTTCGTGGCCGCCTCGATGGATCTCGGACACTTCGCCGCCCCCGCCCCCGGCACGCTGACGCCCTACACCGCCGTGTTCGTATTCGCACTGGGCGTCTTCGCCAGCAATTTCGTATTCAACACCATCGCAATGAGGCATCCCGTGGAGGGTGCACCCATCTCGCCGAAAGGCTATTTCCGGGGCGACGCACGCACCCACACGGTCGGTCTGCTGGGCGGCGCCATCTGGTGCCTGGGCCAGTCCTTCAGCATGATCGCGTCCGAACAGGCCGGAGCCGCCATCTCCTACGGATTGGGACAGGGCGCCACGCTCGTGTCGGCCCTGTGGGGCATTCTCATCTGGAAAGAGTTCCGGGGCGCCCCGAAAGCCTCCGACAGGCTGAACGTCGCGATGTTCGTACTGTTCATCATCGGGCTGGGCTTCCTCGTATACGCCGGAGCCTGAGTGTCGAATCCGAACGAAAAACGCTTCCGCCACCGGTTCAGGTGGTCGGAAGCGTTTTCGCATGTATTCCTTTCGTCCGGCAGCATCCGCGGCACGCAGCACAGGACCGCTTCTCGGACCGGCTTTCGAACAGCCGACCGGCATCCGAAAAAGCCCGAGGATGCTCCGCCGAGCGGCTGCTTTCTCGCACCGCATCGTTTTCCGGTTCGCGGTCCGGCACAGGCCGGACATCGGCACCGGAAGCGTCCGCAGCGCCCCAAAACCCGAAGAACGGAGCCTTCGAAAAACAGCTCTCCGAAACGCAAACCATCCGCAAAAGGCTGCCTTGCATATCGCAGACAGCCTTCGCATATCTTCGTATCGGTTTTCCGCTTCCCTTCCGGCCGGTAAGCGAGTCGTCCCGCTTCGTTCCATGCCTGACGCACGGCATCCGGGGAGGGGTGAGCACTCCCGATCCCGAAACTCGGCAACTACTCGGCCGGGACGGCTTCCATGACCATCAGCAATTCGCCGTCGCGCATCAGCATCAGCATATCGCCGTCGATCCGGTACGAATCGATCTTTTCCAGATCGCGGATATACCGGTCCTCACGTTCCTGCTCCGGACACATGGCCCGCGTAGAGGCCACGGAGTTCAGAGCGATCCGCCCCTTATCCGAAACCGTATAATTGCCCATAATGGAATTGCAGTCGCCGACACCGCCGAAACGCGCTTCGTCTTTCCGAAAGACGAGCGTATAATTGCCTTCGGCCCGGAAAGGCTGTCCGTTCCATTCGACCAGCGACCATGTCGTTTCGGTCAGCGGTTTGGCATTTTTCTTTCCTTTGCGGCAGGAGCAGCAGGCGACCAGCGAGAAAGCCAGCGCGATCGCCAGAACAAAATGCAATGTTTTCATAATTATTCTTCTTTTATCCGAATGCAATACACTACAAAAATAGCACTTATTTTCGTTCCGTCGAGCCGACTTTCCGGACTTCGGACTAAATTTGCCGGAAACGAATCTTCTTTAGCATGAAAAAGATCATTTCCACACCCCATGCACCGAAAGCCGTAGGTCCGTACAGCCAGGCCACAGAGACTTCGGGTACGACGCTGTATGTATCGGGACAACTGCCCATCGATCCGGCTACCGGAACGATGCCCGAATCCATCGAAGAACAGACCCGCCAGGCCCTCAAAAACACGATGGCCATCCTCGCCGAAGCGGGATACTCCGCAGCGCACGTCGTCAAATCGACGGTTCTGCTCGCCGACATGGGCGACTTCGCGGCCATGAACGGCGTCTACGCCCGGTTCTACACCTGCGACATGCCCGCCCGCGTCTGCTACCAGGTAGCCGCCCTGCCGATGGGTGCCAAAGTCGAGATCGAAACGGTCGCGGTAAAATAACAATTGCCCGCAGGCCCCCGGTTCCCGCAAAATCGGCATCCGGAACCGCGAGAAAAGATAACGGGGCCTCATATTTCGATGCCCCTCGATCACTCGAAGCGCCGAAACATTTCTCGATCCGACCGCAGCGATGCGCGGCCACAAGCCGCGTTTCCGAGGCAGCCCCCTTTCGACTTCACAGTCGAGACTTCAGGCACGACGCGGAAGCGACGGAAAAGTCGGTGCTCAGGCATCGTATAATCGCGAAAATACATCACGCCGGACGGCTATGCACGGCGGACGATTTCCGTGTATTCTTTTCAGAAGTGCCCTTAAAAAAACGGAGTGATGCAATAAAGCATAAATCGCACAGGAATAGCGCTTTATCCGTATTGCTTCGGA